>DASWHU010000356.1:0-27983 GCA_036398035.1 Alphaproteobacteria bacterium
TCGCAAGCACGGCCCGGCCGATGTCGAAGGTCATTCGGTCGCCTTCCGCGTGGTTTGGGCTTGCGCGCGGCACGGCGGGCGTGCCATCGACCATCGCGTCCCCCAGCCCGCGATGAATATAGAGAGCGATGTCGAACAAAAAAAGGATTCTGGCGACGCGCCGCTTGCCCGACGCGGTCGAGGCGCGTCTTGCGCGCGACTACGCGGCAATGACGAACGCCGATGACCGCCTCTACGACGGCGAATCTCTGATTCGCGCCGCGGCCGACGCCGACGGCGTGTTCGCCACCGCGACCGAGGCGTTCCCCGCGGCAGTGATCGCGCGGCTGCCCGCGAGCGTGCGAATCCTCGGCACGCTCTCGGCCGGCACCGACCACATCGACCTCGCCGCCGCCCGGGCACGCGGCCTGGTGGTGACGTCTACCCCGGACGTGCTCAGCGAAGCCGTCGCCGACGTCGCCATGCTGCTGCTGCTGGCGGCCGCGCGCCGCGCCCATGAGGGTGAGGCGCTGGTGCGCAGCGGCGCCTGGCGCGGCTGGGCGCCGACCCAGCTGTTGGGGCGCGAGCTCAACGGCCACCGGCTCGGCATCCTCGGCATGGGCCGGATCGGGCGCGCGCTGGCGCGGCGCGCGCAGGGCTTCGGCCTCAAGGTCCACTACCACAACCGCCGCCGCCTTGCTCCGCAACTCGAGCATGGCGCGCACTATCTCGCCGACCCCGACTCGCTCCTCGCGGTGAGCGAGTTCCTGTCTCTGACCTGCCCGTCGAATGCCGAAACGCGCGGCTTCCTCGACGCAAGGCGCATCGCGCGTCTGCCCGAGGGCGCGGTGGTGGTCAACGTCTCGCGCGGCGACCTGGTGGTCGACGACGCCCTGATCGCCGCGCTGGCAAGCGGCCGGCTCGCCGGCGCCGGCCTCGACGTGTTCGACGGCGAGCCCGACATCGACCCGCGCTACCGCGCCCTCGACAACGTCTTCCTGCTGCCGCACATAGGCAGCGCCACCGAGCAGACGCGCACCGCGATGGGCAGCCTGGTGCTCGACGGCTTCGACGCCTTCTTCGCCGGCGAGGAGGTGGCGAACCGGGTTGCGTGACGCGCCCGACCGGCGCCGATTTGCCTCTGGCGCGCTATCGCCATGGCGCCTATCCTCGCCGCCGACCAGATCATCCCCGGCAGCTTGAGGAGACGCGGATGCCCGGCCGGATCGAGACCAGGTTGCGCGACATCGGCATCGAGCTGCCCAAGCCGGCGGCGCCGGCGGCCAACTATATTCCGTTCGTGACCGCCGGCTCGCTGGTGTTCATCGCCGGCCAGATCACGTTCAAGAACGGCAAGGTCGCCCATGTCGGCAAGGTCGGGCGCGAGATCTCGGTCGAGGAAGCCAAGCAGGCGGCGAGGCTGTGCGGCCTCAACCTGCTGGCCCAGCTGCGAGTGGCGTGCGCCGGCGACCTCGACCGGGTGGTGCGCTGCGTCAAGCTCGGGGTGTTCGTCAACTGCATCGACGGCTTCGACCGCCAGGCCGAGGTCGCCAACGGCGCCTCCGACCTGATGGTCGAGGTGTTCGGCGACCCCGGCCGCCACGCCCGCTTCGCGGTCGGCGCCTACGCGCTGCCGCGCAACGTCGCGGTCGAGGCCGACGGCATATTCGAGATCGCATGAGCCGCGTGCTCGCGGCCAAAACGGGGGCCCGCCAAGGAGTAACGACATGAGCCCGAACGAAGCTCCGCGCAACATCACGCTCGAGGAGATGGACAAGCACAGCCTGCTCCATCCCTACACCTCGATCGCGGAGCATCTGAAGAGCGGCCCGGTGGTGATTGCGCACGCCAAGGGCGCCAGGATCAGCGACATCCACGGCAAGGACTACATCGACGCGATGGGCGGTCTGTGGTGCGTCAACATCGGCTACGGCCGCGACGAGATGGTCGAGGCGATCGCCGCCCAGGCGCGCGCGCTGTCCTACTACCACCTGTTCTTCTCGATGTCGCAGGAGCCGGCGATCCGCCTCGCCGACAAGGTGCTGAGCCTGATGCCAAAGCAGATGAGCAAGGTGTTCTTCTGCAACTCGGGCTCGGAGGCCAACGACACCCAGGTCAAGATTGCCTGGTACTACAACAATCTGCGTGGCAAGCCCGAGAAGACCAAGATCATCTCGCGGCGCAAGGCCTATCACGGCGTCACCGTCGCCGCGGCCAGCATGACCGGGCTGCCGCCGGTGCACAGGTCGTTCAACCTGCCGCTGCCTGGCTTCCTGCACACCTCGCTGCCGCACCACTACTGGGAGGCGCCTGAGGGCATGACCGAGCGCGAGTTCTCGGCCAAGCTCGCCCAGGACCTCGAGCAGATGATCGAGCGCGAGGGCGCCGACACGATCGCCGCGTTCATCGCCGAGCCGGTGATGGGCGCGGGCGGCGTGGTGCCGCCGCCGGACGGTTATTTCGAGGCGATCCAGCCGATCCTCTCCCGCCACGACATCCTGTTCATCGTCGACGAGGTGATCTGCGGCTTCGGCCGGCTCGGGCGCTGGTTCGGCACCACCTACTACCACCTCGAGCCAGACCTGATCACCATCGCCAAGGGCCTGACCAGCGCCTATGTGCCGATGTCGGCGGCGGTGATCTCGGACAAGGTGTGGCAGGTGCTGAAGGACGGCTCGCCCGAGGTCGGCCCGTTCGCCCATGGCTACACCTATGGCGGCCACCCGCTCGCCGCCGCCGCCGGGCTGAAGACGATCGAGATCATGGAGCGCGAGCGCCTGGTCCAGCACGCGGCCAAGGTGGCGCCCTATTTCCAGCGCCGGCTGCGCGAGGCGTTCGCCGACCATCCGCTGGTCGGCGAGGTGCGCGGCGTCGGCCTGATGGCCGGCATCGAGCTGGTCAAGGACAAGGCGGCCAAGGTGCCGTTCGAGCCGCCGTTGCTGGTCGGCCAGCGCCTGAGCCGCAAGCTGCTCGAGCTAGGCATGATCAACCGCGGCATGGTCAACACGCTGTGCTTCTCGCCGCCGCTGGTAATCACCGAGGCGGACGTCGACGAGATGGTCGACAAGTTCGCCCGCGCGCTTGCCGCCATGGCCGGCGAGCTGCGCGCCGAAGGCAGCTGGCGCGGCTGATCGCGGGCGGGGAATGAGCCGGGTCGCGCGCCAGCGGGACGAAGGCCGGCGCGGCACGCGCTTCGCCGCCCGGCTGGTCGAGCGCATTGCCGACGTCGGTGCCGAGGCGTGGCGCCGTCTCGACGACGCCGGCAATCCGTTCGTCGGCTATGAGTTCCTCAGCGCCCTCGAGGACAGCGGCTGCTGCTCCGCCAAGACCGGCTGGCTGCCGCAACACGTCGTGGTCGAGGACGAGTCCGGCCGCATGGTCGGCGCGATGCCGGCCTACCTCAAGAGCCACTCGTTCGGCGAGTACGTGTTCGACCACGGCTGGGCGGACGCGTTCGAGCGCGCGGGCGGGCGCTACTATCCCAAGCTCCAGGCCTCGGTGCCGTTCACGCCGGTGACCGGGCCAAGGCTGCTGGTCGACCGCGCGGCGGATATTGAGGTTGTAAGCGGCGCGCTGATCTCCGCCGCGGTCCAGCTCGCGGCGCGGATCGGGGTCTCATCGCTCCACGTCACCTTCCCGACCGAGGCGGAATGGCGCCGGATGGGCGAGGCCGGACTCTTGCTGCGCACCGGCGAGCAGTACCACTGGCAGAACCGGGGCTATCGGAGCTTCGACGACTTCCTCGCCACCTTGAACGCGCGCAAGCGCAAGATGATCCGCAAGGAGCGCCGGCGCGCGACCGAGGCCGGCATGGTCATCCGCACGCTGTGCGGCGACGACATCAAACCCGCCCACTGGGACGCGTTCTTTGCCTTCTATATCGACACCGGCAGCCGTAAATGGGGCTCGCCCTATCTCAACCGCGCGTTCTTCGAGCTGTTGGGCGAGCGGCTCGGCGACCGCATCGCGCTGGTGATGTGCGAACGCGACGGGCATGCGATCGCGGGCGCGCTCAACCTGGTCGGGCGCGACACGATCTATGGCCGCAATTGGGGCTGCATCGAGTACCACGACGTCCTGCATTTCGAGGCGTGCTACTACTGCGCCATCGATTACGCCATCGAGCACGGCCTGGAGTGGGTCGAGGCCGGCGCCCAGGGCCCGCACAAGATCCAGCGCGGCTACCTGCCCCGGCGCACCTACAGCGCGCACTGGATCGCCGAGCCCGCGTTCCGCCGCGCGGTCGAGGAGTACCTGGCGCGCGAGCGCCGCGAGGTGGACTGGGAGATCGAGCTCGTGTCCCGCGACCAAACGCCCTATCGCAAGGCGCCGGGGCCGGCCGACAGCCAGGGAGGAGAAGTATGAGCCAGTTCGCGATCATCGTCACCCTCAAGCTCAGGCCCGGCACAGGCGAGAAGTTCCGCCCGCTGATCCTCAACAACGCCGAGGCGGCGGTGCGCGACGAGCCCGGCTGCCACCAGTTCCAGGTGCTGTGCGGCGAGGACGACCCCGAGACCATGGTCTTCTACGAGGTCTACGACAGCCCCGAGGCGCTCGACGTCCACCGCCAGCAGCGTCACTACAAGGCGTTCATCGACGGCACCAAGGACATGATCGCCGAGCGCCACGTCCAGCGCTGCACGGTGATCAAGACCTGACGCTTTTAAGTCAGTGAAAAGGGATCAACCACAGAGGACACAGAGAATACAGAGGGGGGACAGTCATTGCGAGCGGAGCGGAGCAATCTAGAAACGTGGCGATGTGCCGGGCCAACAACTGGATCGCGGCGGCGCTACGCGCCTCCACCCTCCGCAGCGGCAGCGCCGCTGCTGCGGAGGACGGGTCGCGATGACGTGTACGGTGAGCCCTCTATGTTCCCCGTGTCCTCTGTGGTTCAATCTTCTTTCCTATGAACACGGAACCTAATGGCAGCGCGGTTGCTCACGCCGTCCGACGCTGCCGCACGGACGACTTCGACGACATCCTCGCCGTGGTCAACGACGGCGCGGAAGCCTATCGCGGCGTGATTCCCGCCGACTGCTGGCACGAGCCGTACATGCCGGACGCGGAGCTCCGCCGCGAGATCGCCGCCGGCGTCGCGTTCTGGGGCATCGAGGAGGATGGCGCCCTGGTCGCCGTGATGGGCCTGCAGCGGGTGGGGGACGTGGACTTGATCCGCCACGCCTATGTGCAGGGCGCCCGGCAGCGGCGCGGCCTCGGCGGCGAGCTGCTGCGGTCGCTCGGCGCGCGCGCGGACAGGCCGCTCTTGGTCGGCACCTGGGCGGCGGCCGCGTGGGCGGTCGACTTCTACCGCAAGCACGGCTTCGAGGTGGTGCCGCGAGCGGAGACGGCGGCGCTGTTGCGCCGCTACTGGTCGATATCCGAACGCCAGATCGAGACCTCTGTGGTGCTCGCCGACGCCGCCTGGCGTGCGCGCCGCCCGGCCCGCTAAGCGCGCGAGCGCTCGACCGGCACGACGGATACGTCGCGGCGCGCGCCGCGGCGGATAACAGACACGGTCACCGTGCGGGCGATGCTGGCGCCGTCGAGCGCCCGCACCAGGTCGTCGACGCCTTCGATCGCGCGCCCGTCGATCGCCACCACAGCGTCGCCCGGGGCGAGGCCGGCGGCGGCCGCCGGGCTTTCGGGCTCGATGCTGATGATCGCCGCGCCGGCGGCAGCGGTGCCGGCGGCGCGCGCGTGGCGGCGCGGGATCGCGCTGGTCTGCGCGGCGACGCCGATATAGGCGCGGCGCACCCGGCCGTGGCGAATCAGCTCGCCGACCACGAAGCTCGCGGTGTTGCTGGCGACCGCAAAGCAGATGCCCTGGGCGCCGAGGATGACCGCGGTGTTGATGCCGACCACCTCG
The DNA here is from genome assembly GCA_036398035.1 of Alphaproteobacteria bacterium. Lineage (GTDB taxonomy): Bacteria > Pseudomonadota > Alphaproteobacteria > UBA7887 > UBA7887 > DASWHU01. The sequence goes on from DASWHU010000356.1 coordinate 5,849, forward strand.
CCCAGCGAGGACACCAGCGGTCCGCCCGAGTTGCCCGGGTTGAGCGCCGCGTCGGTCTGGATGACGTCGTCGATCAGCCGGCCGCTGCGCGCCCGCAGGCTGCGCCCGAGCGCCGAGACCACGCCGGCGGTGACGGTCGACTCGAAACCGAGCGGATTGCCGATCGCGACCACCAGATGGCCGACCCTGAGCGTCTTTGAATCGGCGAGCCGCGCCGCCGGCAGGGCCGCGGCGCTGTCCGCGCGCAGCAGCGCGAGATCGGTGTCGGGATCATCGCCGATCAGCCGCGCCTCCAGCTCCTGCCCGTCGGGCGTGGTCAGCCGCGCCCCGCCGGCAGCCTGCACGACATGGCTGTTGGTCAGCACCAGCCCGTCGGCGGAGATGACGACGCCGGAGCCGGCGCCGCGCCGCCCGCGGGCCTCGACGCGGACCACGGCCGGACCGACCTGCTCCGCGACCCGCGCCACCGCGCGCGAGTAGGCGTCGAGCAGATCGCCGTCGCCGGCCGCCTCGGGTGCCGGTGAGCGCGCGCCCGCCGGGTCCGAGTCGGGGTCCAGGACGGGTTTGAGCGCGTAATCGAGCATGGCGGGCCGTGACCAATCGGGGCACAACAGGTTTGTCGTCGGCCATGCCGTTTCAAGGCGGCCCGCGGCCACCCGGTGCGCGGCCTCGGCGGCGGCCGATCCGCCGCGCGCCGCGGCGTCGCCAGGCACGGCTCGCCCCTTGCCATCGCCATCGAGCCGGGTTGCAATCGGGACGGCGCCGGGGCATGGTAATGTCACCAGTCTTTGCTTCCGGCGCTCTTGCCGTTCGGCCTCGGGGCGATCGTCCAGGACATCTCGGCAAGCGACGATTGTGTCGGCGTACGCGACGGATGCGTGCATGCCACCCAGAGGAGGCCAATTTGGCTACAGGCAAGGTGAAGTGGTTCAACCCGGGCAAGGGGTACGGGTTCATTCAGCCGGACGACGGCTCGCGCGACGTGTTCGTGCACATCAGCGCCGTCGAGAGCGCGGGTCTGAGCACCCTGACCGAGGGACAGACGGTCAGCTACGAGATCGCCACCGATCGCGGCAAGACCCACGCCGTCAACCTCCGGGCTGGATAACCCCAGCCCGCGATCGATGCCGCCGACGGCGGCCCGCCACGGGCCGCCGCGGTTGCGCTTCACCATCGACTCGGCACGCCCCGCCGATCGTCGCGGCCGGCCGGCTCAGCCCTTCCAGGCGGTGATCGCGGTGAAGTAGGTCGCGATCTGGGCGCGGTCGATGCGCACGAAGCCGGCGCCCCGCAACAGCGCGTCCTGCTCGCCGGCGGTCGGCACCACGTTGCCCCAGATCAGCTCGTTGTAGGCGGTCTGCACCGCCAGCGCGTGCGCGCGCTCGCGCAAGCCCGCAAGCGTCTGCGGATAGGTCTCGTCGAGGATGAACAGCGGCGCGCCGGGCTTGAGCGCCCGGTGGCAGTTGGCCAGCACGCGCGGGCGCATCGCGGGCGGAATCTCGTGCAGCACCTCGAACATGGTGACGACGTCGAACTCGTCCCGGTGCGCGATCTCGCCGCCGTCCGAGAGCTCGACGTCAACCCGGCCCTCGAGGCCCGCCTCGGCGATGCGCTGGCGCGCGAGCTCGATGCCGTAGGCATCGACGTCGATGCCGAGGCAGGTGACCGCGGGATGGGTCTGGGCGATGCGCATCATCAGCCCGGCAGCGCCGCAGCCCATGTCGAGCACCTTGGCGCCTTGGGCGAGCTTCGCCTCGAGGCCCGGGATCGCCGGCAGCATGCGCCGCGCGATCACCGGGTGGAAGCCGGCGGTGGTGGCGGCAATGCCGTCTGAGAACTCGCGGCCGTGCTCCTGGAAGGTATGCACGGCGCCGGTGCGGAAGAAGTCGGGATAACGGTCGAGGTCGCGCGCGTAGAACCCGGTCGCGCCGATGAAGTAGGGTGCCAAGTGGCGCGCATGCCGGCGGTCGACCAGGATCGAGCCGACATGCGGGGCAAGGCGGAAGGTCGCCGGCGGCCCGTCGTCGCCGTCGACCAGCCGCCAGGCGTAAGCCGTGTTGCACCATACCGCGACATAGGGCGGATGCAGGCCGAGCCGCGCGGCGAGCCCGGCGGCGTCGATGCCGGCCTCGCCGGCCTCGGCGATGCGCGCGAACAGGCCGAGCTCGACGCCGGTGCGAATCAGGTGCACGGCGTGGAAGCCCTTCAGGTACTCCCACATCAGGTCGGTCTGCTGCTCGGGCGTAACCTCCGTCGTCGTCGCGTCCGCCATGACCTCCTCCCCCGCCTGTTGCCCGGCGGCACTTTGGCCGATAACCGAGGCCGAGACAAACCTCGCGGGAGCAGCCCGACGAACACCGTGGAGGCGGTGTGGACGGTCGCCGCGCAGCGGGCACGGCCGCACCCGATCGGCGACCGCCCGCCGGCGATCCGGCGATGACCGGGGGCAGCGCGCGGCCCATAATACGGTCATGAGGCGCCAGGACATCGTCAGGATACTGCGCGAGCATGAGGGCGAGCTGCGGCGCGCCGGGGTGGTCAGCATCTCGCTGTTCGGCTCGGCCGCGCGGGGCGAGGCAGGCCTCGACTCGGACGTCGACCTGGCAGTCCGGCTGGGCGCAGAATTCTCCCACGGCGGCTTCGACTATTTCGGCAAGATCGAGGATTTGAAGGCGCGGCTGTCGCGGATTCTCGGGCAATCCGTCGACATCGTCGAGGAGCCGGTCGAGCGGCGGAGCCTTCAGGACCGCATCGACGGAGATCGCGTCCGTGCCTTCTGAAAAGGCCGCTCGCAGGCTGACCGATATGATCGAGAACGCCGATGCGGTCGCCCGCTACGTGGCGGGAGTCGATCTCGAAGGTTTGCAGGCCGATCCGATGCGCCGCGACGCAATCGAGCGATGCCTGGAACGGATCAGCGAAGCGGCGGCGAGGCTTGGGGAGCTGGCGGACGAGCTGATGCCCGGTCAGCCGTGGCATCAGGTCAGGGCGCTCGGCAACCGGCTGCGCCACGAGTACGACCGGATCCAGACGCATCGTTTGTGGGAAATCATCCACGATGACCTGCCCCGTCTGCGAACCGCCTGCGATGGGGCGCTACGCCGCCTCCGGGGATAGCGGCAATGGCGGTGCTCGATCGGATGCTTGCGGGCGCGCCGGCGATGGGACGGTAAGGCGGCGCAGCGAAAAGGCCGCCCCGAAGGGCGGCCTGATGTCGCTTGAACGCTGGACCGGGCGCGCTCAGTTGACCGGCTCGGTCACCTTGCGCTCGCCGTCGCCGTCGCCGTCGCCCTTGCGCGGCTTCGCCCGCTTGGGCGCGGGGATTACGTCGAATGCGACCTTGCCGGCCTCGATCTGGACCTTGACGTGGCCGCCGCCGGTGAGCCTGCCGAACAGCAGCTCGTCGGCGAGCGCCTTCTTGACGTGCTCCTGGATCACCCGCGCCAGCGGCCGTGCGCCATAGAGCCGGTCGTAGCCCTTGTCGCCCAGCCAGATGCGCGCCTCGTCGGTGAGCTCGATGGTGACCGCGCGATCGGCGAGCTGGGCCTCGAGCTGCATCACGAACTTGTCGACCACGCGGTAGACGGTCTCGGGCTCGAGGTTGCTGAACCCGATCACCGCATCCAGGCGGTTGCGGAACTCGGGCGAGAACATGCGGTTGATCGCCTCCTCGTCGTCTCCCGCCCGGTCCTCGCGGCCGAAGCCGATTGCCGCCTTGGCCAGCTCCGCGGCGCCGGCATTGGTGGTCATGACCAGGATCACGTTGCGGAAATCGACCGACTTGCCGTTGTGGTCGGTGAGCTTGCCGTGGTCCATCACCTGCAGCAGCACGTTGAACAGGTCGGGATGCGCCTTCTCGATCTCGTCGAGCAGCAGGACCGCGTGCGGATGCTGGTCGATGGCGTCGGTCAGCAGCCCGCCCTGGTCGAAGCCGACATAGCCCGGCGGCGCGCCGAGCAGGCGCGAGACCGTGTGCCGCTCCATGTACTCCGACATGTCGAAGCGGATCAGCTCGATGCCCATGGTCTGGGCGAGCTGGCGCGCGACCTCGGTCTTGCCGACGCCGGTCGGGCCTGAGAACAGGTAGCAGCCGATCGGCTTCTCGGGCTCGCGCAGGCCGGCGCGCGACAGCTTGATGGCGTTGGTCAGCGCGCCGATCGCGGCATCCTGGCCGAACACCACCATCTTGAGGCTCGCCTCGAGCGATTCCAGCATCTTCTTGTCGTCGCGGCTGACGCTCTTGGGCGGGATGCGCGCGATCTTGGCGACGATCGCCTCGATCTGGTCCTGGTCGATGATCTTGGCGCGCTTGTGCTCGGGCAGCAGCGCCTGGGCGGCGCCGACCTCGTCGATCACGTCGATCGCCTTGTCCGGCAGCTTGCGGTCGCCGATGTAGCGGTGCGACAGCTCGACCGCGCTGATCAGCGCCGCCGGCGTGTACTCGACGTTGTGGTAGTCCTCGTAGTAGGGCTTCAGCCCCTCGAGGATCTTGATCGTGTCCTCGACCGACGGCTCGTTGATGTCGATCTTCTGGAACCGGCGCACCAGCGCCCGGTCCTTCTCGAAGTAGTTGCGGTACTCCTTGTAGGTGGTCGAGCCCATGCAGCGCAGGCTGCCGCTCTGCAGCGCCGGCTTGAGCAGGTTGGAGGCGTCCATGGCGCCGCCCGAGGTGGCGCCGGCACCGATCACAGTGTGGACCTCGTCGACGAACAGGATGGCGCCGTCATAGCGCTCGAGCTCGGCGAGCACCGCCTTGACCCGCTCCTCGAAGTCGCCGCGATAGCGGGTGCCGGCCAAGAGCGCGCCCATGTCGAGCGCGAAGATGGTGGCGTTGATCAGCACCTCGGGCACCTCGCCGCGCACGATCCGGCGCGCCAGGCCCTCGGCGATCGCGGTCTTGCCGACCCCGGGGTCGCCGACGAACAGCGGGTTGTTCTTGGTCCGCCGGCACAGCACCTGGATGGTCCGCTCGACCTCCGCCTGGCGCCCGATCAGCGGGTCGATGCGTCCCTCCTTGGCCTTCTGGTTGAGGTTGACGCAATAGGCGTCGAGCGCCTCGGTGCCGTGCTTGACCACCTTCTCGCCGTCGTCCTCGTCCGAGCCCTGGGGGGTGCGGGTTTCGCTCCGCCCAGGCGCCTTGGCGATGCCGTGGCTGATGTAGCTGACCGCGTCGAGCCGGGTCATGTCCTGCTCGTGCAGGAAGTAGACGGCGTGCGATTCGCGCTCCGAGAACACCGCGACCAGGACGTTGGCGCCGGTGACCTCCTCGCGCCCCGACATCTGGACGTGGTGGACCGCGCGCTGGATGACGCGCTGGAAGCTCGCGGTCGGCTTGGCGTCGGTCACCGACTGCTCGACGGTGAGCCCGCCGAGCTCCTCGTCGAGGAAGTCCTCGATCGCCCGCTTGAGCCGGTCGATGTCGACATTGCACGCGCGCAGCACCGAGGTCGCGTCCTGGTCCTCGGTCAGAGACAGCAGCAGGTGCTCGAGCGTGGCGAACTCGTGGTGGCGCGCGTTCGCGTGCGCGAGCGCCCGGTGCAGGGTCTCCTCCAGCGTCTTAGACAGCATGGCACTCGGATCCTCGGACCTGCCGCATGGGGATCACTCCTTCTCCAGCGTGCATTGGAGGGGATGCTGGTTCTGTCGCGCGAAGTCCATCACCTGAGTCACCTTAGTCTCGGCGACCTCGTAGGAATAGATGCCGCAGATGCCGACCCCGCGCTGATGGACGTGTAGCATGATCCGGGTCGCTTCCTCGCGCGTCTTGTGGAAAAACCGCTCCAGAACGTAGACCACGAACTCCATCGGCGTGTAGTCGTCGTTGAGCATCAGCACCTTGTACATCGAGGGCTTCTTGGTCTTGGGCTTGGTGCGCGTGACCACGCCGGTGCCCGGCCGGCCGCGCCCGCCGGAGCCCCCGGTCCCGTCGTCGCCCATGCGCGGGGCACGCGCGCTGATCAGAGCCGTTCGACGGAGCATCGCCTGCGATCGACCCTCACTCCTGGCCCCGCCGCCGGCGCCGGTCGCGCGCGGCGGCCTCGGCTGGTCCCTCGCTGCTATAATATCGAACGCGGCCAGATAAATTAAAGACTTGACCCCGGCCGGGCGCGCGCTCCCGAAAAAAAAGACGGCCCGACGCCGGGCGCCGGGCCATCCGCCCAGGGAGACGTGCGGGGAAGGCTTAGTCGGTGGGATGGGTCGCCTTCTCGATCGCGGCGTTGACCCGCTCGCCGATCGGCGCCATCGCCTTGGTCGCGGTCTCGAGGGTCAGCTCCGAAATCTCGGCGCCCTCGGTCATCCAGCCGTCGATCAGCTTGCGCAGCTGCTTGGACTGGAGCTCCATCAGCTGCTTCACGTCCTTGCACTCGAACATCGCCCGCGAGGCGGCGACACCGTCCTCGAGCGACGCGGTGACGAAGGCCAGCCACTTGTCCGTGATGTCCTCGAGACCCTTGGCCGCGATCCGGCCGCCGGCCATCCAGGCCTCGACGGTCTCCTTGCCCTGGGCGCCGACGTCGTCCCAGCCCTTGAAGCTGTCGAGGACGGCGGTCGCGCGCTCCTGGTTGAACTTGATCCACTTGTCATAGTTGCCGGACAGCGCTTCGGTGCCCGCCCGGAACAGCTGCTCGACGGTGTCCTGGCCCTTGGCGAACACCTCGGCGGTGCCGGTGGCGGCGGCCTTGGCGGTCTTGGTGGTCCTGGTCTGGCTCATGGTCGGTGCCTTCCTCGTGGTCATGCCCTTGGGAACCCGTTCGCCGCTCGTGCGCCCACAGGGTGGAACGGCGCCCCTGCGGGTTTGCGACCGCCGCCGCCGGGGTGGTCCCTCCAGGCGGTTTATTGTGCGGTGCAACATTGACCGCCAATTTAGGCTTGGTTACGCCCGTGTCAAGGGGATTTGTGCGGCGCAATACAATTAGGTGCGGCGCAACCAATGCGCCTCCGGCAGGCGTCCGCGCGCCGGTCCGGCTGCATTCTCCCGCGCGCCAGGCCGGTTGCGCGGGCCCCGGTCGGGCTTGATTGCCGTCACCAAATTTGAGGCTCGCCTTTGAAATTCCTACGAATCAATATAGAAATTATACTCAGGCAAACTCGACGGGGGGCTGCGCGACTCGTGCGGAGGGGATGGGGATTCCGAGCGGACGGCGACCCGAGGCATTCCTCGGGCCGGCGGTCGCGGGTGGCGGCGGCGGCGCTGATCGCGGCCCTGGCCGGCGGGCTGACGGTCGCCGGTCCGCGTGCCGGCGAGGCCGGCTACGCCGCGCTGGTGGTCGACGCCGACACCGGCGTCATCCTTCATCAGGCCAATGCCGACCGGACCAATTATCCGGCGTCGCTGACCAAGATGATGACCCTGTACCTGGCCTTCGAGGCGATCGAGGCCAAGCGAGCGCGGCTCGACGATCGGCTGCGGGTCTCCGAGACCGCCGCGGCCCAGCCGCCCTCGAAGCTCGGCCTCCAGGCCGGCCAGACGCTCAGCCTCGACGACGCCATGGTGGCGCTGGCGACCAAGTCGGCGAATGACGTCGCGGTGGTCATCGCCGAGCACCTGGCCGGCTCGGAGGCCGCGTTCGCGCGGCTGATGACCCGGCGCGCGCACGAGCTCGGCATGACCGGCACCAGCTATCGGAATGCCTCCGGGCTGCCCGACGACGCCCAGCGCACCAACGCCCGCGACATCAGCGTGCTGGCGCGCGCCATCTATCGCGATTTTCCCCAGTACGCGCACTACTTCAACAACCGCAGCTTCAGCTACCACGGCCGCGAGTACCGCAACACCAACCGCCTGCTCGGCGTCTACAAGGGCATGGACGGGATCAAGACCGGCTACATCAACGCCTCGGGCTTCAACCTGGCCGCGTCGGTCCATCGCGGCGGCCGTCACGTCATCGCCGTCGTCCTGGGCGGCAAGACGGCGCCGCGCCGCGACCAGCAGATGACGCAGTTGCTCGACCGGGCGTTCACCATCGTCGACGAGGTCCGCTGGTTCGACGCCCATGTCGATCGGCCACAGCCCAAGCCGACGTTCCAGCTCGCGGCGGCCGACGGCGTCGGCGGCGACGGCTCGCTCGGCAATCGCCTGGGCGTCGCCGCGGCGGCGGTCGGCGAGGCGCTGTCCGATTACGTGGCGATCCCGTCGGCGAGCGCGGCCGACACGCCGGCGCGCGAGTGGGCGATCCAGGTCGGCGCCTTCGCGCGGCGCGATGCCGCCGAGCGCGCGCTCGATACCGCGGCGATGCTGATGCCGGCCCTGGCGCGCGGGAGCAAGCGCTGGATCGAGCCGGTGGTCGACCGCTACGGCACCCTCTATCGGGCGCGGCAGATGGGCCTGACCTGGGACGAGGCGACGCGCGCCTGCGCCAACCTCAGCCGCCAGCGGCTGCCGTGCATGGTCGCCGCGCCGGGCTCGTAGGCTGCGACCCCCGCACCGGCCCGGGGCTCAGCGCGCCCAGGCCACCTCGCCCGCCAGGCGCGCGCCGCGCGAATGCATGAAATAGAGACCCATGTGGTGGGTCACGTCCTGCGGGTGGCTGGCGCTCTCGGGTAGCCCCAGCCTCTTCGCCGCCGCGCGCGGCAGGTGGTAGGTCGCGCAGCCCGGCTCGTAGACCACCACGTCCTTGAGCGGCGGCGCCAGGCGGTGATTGCGCGCCGACAGCAGGGTCAGCACGAAATCCATCACGCAGATGTCGGTGCAGATGCCGACCACGAGCACGGTGTCGAGCTTGTGCTCCCCGATCCAGTCGATGATCCGGTTGCGCCCGCTCGCCGGGTCGATCGCGCCGACGAAGCCGTTGATGCAGTCCTTGCGGATCAGGGTCGCGTTGGCCTCGCCCTCGAGCCAGGCGAGCTCGGGCACCAGGTCCTCCTCGCCGGTGCCTGCCTCGCAATGCGGCGGATAGGGCGGCTCGGGCTTGCCCGGCTGGTGGGTGTCGAGGAAGGCCGCGATCGGCATGCCGCGCGCGGCGAAGGCGCGCGCCAGGCGGTCGGTCTCGGCGACCATGCGCGCGACCTGCGCGTTGGGCTCCGGCGGCGCCAAGTTGCCGGCGCCGACGGTGGCGAAGCCGTTGACCTCGTCGACGATGACCAGGCCGACCCGCCCCGCCGGCGCGAAGCGCTCGCGCGCGAGCGGCAGCTGGGTCGAGAGCGCCGCCAGCGCCGCGCCCGAATCGCCGGCCAATGCGATGTCGTTCACGATCGCCTCCCTGGCTGTGTCCTCGCCACGTGGGGAACCTCGCCGCGCCTGTCAACGTGGCGGGCGAAGGTCACAGGTCGGCGGGCGGTGCAACGCCGCTCCGGCGGAGCTGGTCGGCGAGCGCGGCCTTCAGCCGGCCGAGCCCGGCGGCATCGCGCGCCTCGGCGCGCGCGACCAGCACCGCCTGGGTGTTGGACGCCCGCAGCAGCCACCAGCCGTCGGCGGTGTTGACGCGCACGCCGTCGACCGTGATCACCTCGGCGCCGGCCGCGGCGAGGCGGGCGGCGACCTCGTCGATCACCGCGAACTTGCGCGCCTCCTCGCACGGGAAGCGGAGCTCGGGCGTGTTGACCATCTGCGGCAGGGCATCCCGAAGCTCGGCCGCGCTCCGGCCGCTGCGCGCGATCACGTCGAGCAGGCGGACGCCTGCGTACAGGCCGTCGTCGTAGCCGTAATAGCGGTCGGCGAAGAAGATGTGGCCGCTCATCTCGCCGGCCAGCGGCGCGCCGACCTCGGCCATCTTGCTCTTGATCGGCGAATGGCCGGTGCGCCACATCAGCGGCACCCCGCCGAGGGCGGCGATCTGGTCGAACAGCACCTGGCTCGCCTTGACGTCGGCGATCACGGTCGCGCCGGGCCGCGCGGCGAGCACATCGGCGGCGAGCAGGCACAGGATCTGGTCGCCCCACAGGATGCGGCCCTGGCCGTCGACCACCCCCAGCCGGTCGCCGTCGCCGTCGAAGGCGAGGCCGAGATCGAGCCCCTGCCCGGTCACGGCCTCGATCAGCAGCTCGAGGTTCTCGGGCACCGTCGGGTCCGGGTGGTGGACCGGGAAGTCGCCGTCGACCGTCTCGCACAGCAGCACGTGGCGCCCGGGCAGGCGCGCGGTCAGGCGCACCATCGCCGGGCCGGCGGCGCCGTTGCCGGAATCCCAGGCGACGGCGAGCCCGCGGTCGGCGCGATAGGCGCCGGCCAGCACGTCGATATAGGCCGCCATCACGTCGCGCTCGGCGACCGTGCCGGGCCGGTCGTCGAACGCGCCGGCGGCGGCGACGCGGCCGAGCTCCTGGATGTCGTCGCCGAAGAACGGGCCGGAGGCGAGCGTCATCTTCAGGCCGTTGTGCGCCGGCGGGTTGTGCGAGCCCGACACCATGACCCCCGCCTCGGCGCCGAGCGACTTGACCGCGAAGTAGAGCAGCGGCGTCGGCCCGAGGCCGATCCGGGTCACCGCGGCCCCGGACTCGCACAGGCCCTCGACCAGGGCGGACTCGAGCGCGGGCGAGGAATGGCGGCCGTCATAGCCGACGCAGATGCGCGCGCCGCCGGTGCGGGCGCGCACCATGGTCGCGAACGCGCGCCCGACCGCGCGCGCGTCGCCCGCATCCAGCGTCTCGCCGACCACGCCGCGGATGTCGTAGGCGCGCAGCGTGGTCGGATTGAGCGCGTGTCCCCGGCTCATCGCGCGGCCCGCCCGCGGCCGATGCCGACATAGTCGAAGCCGGCCGCGGCCACCTCGTCCGGGCGGTAGACGTTGCGCAGGTCGACCATCAGCGGGCGCGCCATCAGCGCCCTGAGCCGGGCGAGGTCGAGGGCGCGGAACTGGTTCCACTCGGTCATGATGACCAGCGCCACCGCGCCCTCGGCGATGTCGTAGGCGGAGCTGCCGAAGGCCACTCCCGGCAGCAGCGCCCGCGCCGCGTCCATGCCCGCCGGGTCGTAGGCCCGCACGGTCGCGCCCGCCTTTTGGAGCGCCGGCACGATGACCAGGCTCGGGCTATCGCGCAAGTCGTCGGTGTTGGGCTTGAAGGTGAGGCCGAGGACCGCGATCGCCTTGGCCGCGACCGAGCCGCCGCAGGCGTCGATCACCTTGGCGGCCATCGCCGCCTTGCGCGCCTCGTTGACCGCGGTCACGGTCTCGACCAGGTGCAGCGGCACCTGGTGCTCGCGCGCGGTGCGCGCCAGCGCCAGCGCGTCCTTGGGGAAGCAGCTGCCGCCGAAGCCCGGGCCCGGGTGCAGGAACTTGGCGCCGATCCGCCGGTCGAGGCCGATGCCCTTGGCGACCTCCTGGACGTCGGCGCCGACCTTCTCGCACAAATCCGCGATCTCGTTGATGAAGGTGATTTTGGCGGCGAGGAAGGCGTTGGCCGCGTACTTGGTCAGCTCGGCGGCCTCGCGGCTGGTCAGCACGATCGGCGTCTCGCGCAGGAACAGCGGCCGGTAGAGCGCGCCGAGCACCGCGCGCGCGTGGTCCGAGGCGGCGCCGACCACCACCCGGTCGGGATGCATGAAGTCCTCGATCGCCGAGCCCTCGCGCAGGAACTCGGGGTTCGAGGCGACGTCGAAGTCGACCCCGGGCGCAAGCCCCGGCCGGGCGGCGGCGATCACGCGCTCGACCTCGCTGCCGGTGCCGACCGGCACCGTCGACTTGGTGACCACCACCGTGCGCACCGCGATCGCGCGCGCGATCTGCTCGGCGGCGGCGAACACGTAGCTCAGGTCGGCATGGCCGTCGCCGCGCCGGCTGGGGGTGCCGACGGCGATGAACACCGCATCGGCCGCGGCCATCGCGGGCGCCAGTTCGGTGGCGAAGCGGAGCCGGCCGGCGGCGACGTTGCGCGCGACCAGGGCCTCGAGCCCGGGCTCGTAGATCGGCAGCCGGCCGGCCGCGAGTGCGGCGATCTTGTCGCGGTCGGAATCGATGCAGGTGACGTCGACCCCGAACTCGGAGAAGCAGGCACCCGAGACCAGGCCGACATAGCCGGTGCCGACCATGACGATGCGCATCGCCCGCCTACTCCTGCCCGGCCAGGCGCCGGATGATCGCGCGCAGCTCGGTGCCGAGGTCGTCGCGGGCGAGCGCGAAGGCGAGCGTCGCCTCGATGTAGCCGAGCTTGTCGCCGCAGTCGAAGCGCCGGCCGGCGAACCGGAAGCCGTGGAACGGCGCCTTGCCGATCAGCCCGGCCATCGCGTCGGTAAGCTGGATCTCGCCGCCGGCGCCCCGCTCCTGGCGCGCCAGGCGGTCCATGATCGCGGGCTGCAGGATGTAGCGGCCGATGATCGACAAGGTCGACGGCGCAACCTCGGGCTCGGGCTTCTCGACCAGCCCGGCGACCTCGACCAGCGCGCCGCGCGTCGCGCCCACCTCGAGGATGCCATAGCGGCGGGTGTGCTCCGGCGGCACCTCCATCACCGCGACCAGGTTGCCGCCGACCCGCTCATAGGCGGCCATCATCTGGGCGAGGCACGGCGACTCGTGCAGCACCAGGTCGTCGGGCAGCACCACCGCGAACGGCTCGTTGCCGACGAATTCGCGCGCGCACCACACCGCGTGGCCGAGGCCGAGGGGCTCCTGCTGGCGGGTCGTGAACAGTGCGCCCGGGGCAAGGCGGGCCGAGGCGGCGACATCGACCAGCGCCCCTTTGCCGGCGTCGGCGAGCGTGCGCTCGAGCTCGTAAGCGTGGTCGAAGTGGTCCTCGATCAGCGACTTGCCGCGCCCGGTGACGAACACGAAGCGCTCGATCCCCGCCGCCTGCGCCTCTTCCACCGCGTACTGGATCAGCGGCTTGTCGATCACCGGCAGCATCTCCTTGGCCAGCGCCTTGGTCGCCGGCAGGAAGCGCGAGCCGAGCCCGGCGATCGGGAACACGGCGGTTCTGACCGGCGCCGCCATCGCTTAAGCTGGCCTGGCGACGTCGTCGACCACGAGCTGGACCTCGCTGCGCCCGCGCCAGCGGTCCTCGCGCAGATGGCCGGCGACGTGCAGCGCGCCGCCGCGCGCCGCCAGCACCGCCTGGCCGACCGGGGCGTCGGCGGCGCGAAACGCGATCGCCTTGAGGCTGCCGCCGCCCGCCCCGGCCAGCCGGCAGCGGACATGGCCGGCGCCGACCACATCGGCAAAGGCAATGCGGCAGTCGGGCAGCGCGAAACGCGGCTCAGGGTTGCCGCTGCCGAACGGCCCGGCCTCGTCGAGCAGGCCGCACAGCTCGACCGTCGCGCCGGCGATGGCGAGCGCGCCGTCGAGGCCGAGGCTCGGCGCCCGCTGCGCGTCGGCGCACGCGGCCACGCGCCGGTCGAGGAACGCGGCCAGCGCATCGATCCCGTCCGCCGCCGCGGTCAGCCCGGCGGCCATCGGGTGGCCGCCGCCGTCGACCAGGAGCCCCGCCTGGCGCGCGGCGATGACCGCGGCGCCGATGTCGACGCCGGCGATGGAGCGCGCGCTGCCCTTGCCCACCCCGCCGTCGACGGCGATCACGCAGGCGGGCCGCGCGAACGCCTCGACCAGGCGGCTCGCGACCAGCCCGATCACGCCCGCATGCCAACCCGCGCCCGCGACCACCAGCATCGCCCGCCCCTCGCCCGCCTGGACCTCGGCGCGCTCGAGCGCCTGCGCCAGCACCGCCGACTCGATCGCCTTGCGCTCGTCGTTGAGGCGGTCGAGCGTCTGGGCGATCGGCAGCGCCTCGGCGGCGCTGCGGCTGGTCAGCAGGCGATGGCCGAGGTCGGACTTGCCGACCCGCCCGCCGGCGTTGATCCGCGGGCCGAGCACGAAGCCTGCGTGCCAGGCGGTCGGGGCGCGGTCGATGCGGGCGATGTCGGCGAGCGTGGCCAGGCCCGGGTTCGCGCGCCTGGCGAGCACCTTGAGCCCATGGCGCACGAACGCCCGGTTGAGGCCGGTAAGCGGCACGATGTCGCACACGGTCCCGAGCGCGACCAGGTCGAGCCGGTCCCTGAGATCGGGCTCGGCGCGCGCGGCGAAATGCCCGCGCGCGCGCAGCTCGCGGCTGACCGCGACCGCGAGCATGAACGCGACGCCCACCGCCGCCAGCGCGCCGAGGCCGCTCTCGTCGTCGAGCCGGTTGGGGTTGACCAGGGCGTGACAGGCCGGCAGGTCAGGCCCGGATTGATGGTGGTCGACGACGATCACGTCGAGCCCTCGCGCGGCTGCGTCGGCGAGCGCGCCATGCGCGGTGGTGCCGCAATCGAGGGTGACCACCAGCGTCGCACCCTCGCCGGCAAGGATCCTGAGCGCCGCGACGCTCGGGCCGTAGCCTTCGCGCACCCGGTCGGGAATGTAAGGGCGGACGCGCGCGCCGAGCGCCTCGAGATGGAGGCGGATGAGCGCCGAGGCGGTGGCGCCGTCGACGTCGTAGTCGCCGAACACGGCGATCAGCTCGCCGCCCTCGACCGCATCCGCGATGCGCGCGGCCGCGCGGTCCATGTCGCGAAGGCCGGACGGGTCGGGCATCAGCGCGCGCAAGGTCGGATACAGGAACGCCTCGGCCTCGTCGAGGGCCACCTTGCGCGCCGCCAGCACCCGCGCCAGCATCTCGGGCACGTCGAGTGCCTGGGCGAGGGCCAGCGCCAGGCCGTCGTCGTCGACCCGGCTCCGCCAGCGCAGGCCCGCGACCGAGCGCTCGACGCCGAGGAAGGCCGGTGCGGCGCCAACCGCTGCCATGCTAGCGGGTCTCTTCCCCGAGCATCGCCTTGCGGGTGAAGTCGTGGCTGGCGCTGATCACCCGCACCGTGCCCGTCTTCGAGCGCATGACCAGGGAATCGGTGCTGGCACCGCCGGCGTAGCGGCGCACGCCGCGCAGCATCGAGCCGTCGGTGACCCCGGTGGCGGCGAACATCACCTCGCCACGGGCGAGGTCGGTGAGGGTATATTTGCGGTCCAGGTCGTCGATGCCGAGATTGCGCGCGCGCGCCCTCTCGTCGTCGTTGCGGAACACCAGCCGGCCCATCATCTGGCCGCCGATGCAGCGCAGCGCCGCCGCCGCCAGCACGCCCTCGGGCGCGCCGCCGATACCGAGGTAGATGTCGATACCGGTGCCGGCGCGCGAGGTGGCGATGACGCCGGCGACGTCGCCGTCCTGGATCAGCTGGATTCGCGCCCCGGCCTCGCGCACCTTGGCGATCAGCTCCTCGTGCCGGGGCCGGTTGAGGATGCACGCCACCAGGTCGCTCACCGGCACGCCCTTCGCCTTGGCCAGGTTGCCCAGGTTGGCGGCCGGCGCCTGGTCGAGGTCGACGACGCCGTCGGGCAGGCCGCCGCCGACCGCGATCTTGTCCATGTAGACGTCGGGGGCATTGAGGAAGCCGCCCTGCTCGGCCATCGAGATCACCGACAGCGCGTTCGCCCCGCCGGTGGCGCAGATCGTGGTGCCTTCGAGCGGGTCGAGCGCGATATCGACCTTGGGTCCGCCCGAGCCGACCTTCTCGCCAATATAGAGCATCGGCGCCTCGTCGCGCTCGCCCTCGCCGATCACCACCGTGCCGTCCACGGCCAGCCCGTTCAGCGCCCGGCGCATGGCGTCGACCGCGGCCTGGTCGGCGACCTTCTCGTCGCCGCGGCCCATGTAGCGCGAGCAGGACAGCGCCGCCGCCTCGGTCACCCGCACCACCTCGAGCGCGAGGTTGCGGTCGAGTGTCGCCGTCTCCGCCATCTCCCATCCCTCCGCCAGCGGGGTCGCGCCGAGCACCTTACAACGATTCGATGCGGATCATCCTGGGCGGCTCGCACACGCTCTCGAGCGCCGCGATCTGCCTGAGCGCCGCGCCGATCGAGGCCTCGATCACGTCGTGGGTGGTCATCACCACCGGCACCGCCTCGTCGGGCTTGCGCGCACGCTGGATCATCGCCTCCATCGACACGTCGTGGTCGCGCAGGCAGGCGGCGATGTCGGCGATCACGCCCGGCCGGTCGACCACCATCAGGCGCACGTAATAGGGGCCGGTGCGGCGCTCGATCGGCACCGCGGCGAGCTCCACCAGCTCGGCGGCGGGGACCCCGAAGGTGGGCACGCGCTGGCCGCGGGCGATGTCGACCAGGTCGGCGACCACCGCGGACGCGGTCGGCCCGGCGCCGGCGCCCGGGCCCTCGAACACCGTCGAGCCGATGAAGTTGCCCTCGCCGACGACCGCGTTCAGCACCCCCTCGACCGCCGCGATCGGCGCCGCGGAGGGCACCATGCACGGGTGCACGCGCTGCTCGAGGCCGGCTTCGAGCTGGCGCGCGATGCCGAGCAGCTTTATGCGGTAGCCGAGATCGTCGGCGAACGCGATGTCGACCGGGCTGACGTGGCGGATGCCCTCGACATGGACCGAGTCGAAGTCGATCCGGGTGCCGAAGGCGAGGCTGGCGAGGATCGCGAGCTTGTGCGCGGCGTCGATGCCGTCGACGTCGACGCCCGGGTCGGCCTCGGCGTAGCCCAGCGCCTGCGCCTCGGCGAGCACCTCGGCGAAGTCGCGCCCGGTCTCGCGCATGGTCGTCAGCACGTAGTTGCAGGTGCCGTTGAGGATACCGTAGACGCGGGTCAGGCGGTTGGCGACCAGGCCGTCGCGCAGCGCCTTGATCACCGGGATGCCGCCGGCCACCGCCGCCTCGAAGCCGAGCGAGACGCCGTTCGCCTCGGCCAGCGCGGCGAGCTCGCCGCCGTGATGGGCGATCATCGCCTTGTTCGCCGTGACCACCGGCTTGCCGCGCGCGAGCGCGGCGCGGACCAGCGCCAGCGCCGGGCCGCCCGAGCCGCCGATCAGCTCGACCACCGCGTCGCAGTCGGCCTCGGCCAGCGCTTCGGCCTGGTCGACCCAGCGCGCCTCGCCCAGGTCGACGCCGCGCACCTTGCCCCGGTCGCGGGCCGAGACCGCGACCACGTCGATCGCCCGCCCGCAGCGCTGGCGCAACAGCTCGCGGTTGGTCTGGAGCAGGCGCACGGTGCCGACGCCGACCGTGCCCAGGCCCGCGATCGCGACTCGCAGCGGCCTGGTCAAGAGGCGGCGGCGCGCCGCGGCGCCTCGGGCACCTCGACCGTGGCGAGGAACGCCTTCAGGTTGCGCGCCGCCTGGCGGATGCGCTGGCGGTTCTCGACCAGCGCGATGCGCACATGGCCCTCGCCGTACTCGCCGAAGCCGATGCCCGGCGAGACCGCGACCTCGGCATGCTCGAGCAGCCGCTTGGAGAACTCGAGCGAGCCGACTGGCTGCCAGGCCGCCGGGATCGGCGCCCACACGAACATGGTGGCGACCGGCTTGGGCAGCGGCCAGCCGGCGGCGGCGAAGCTGTCGATGAGCACGTCCCGGCGCTCGCGATAGCGCGCGCGAATCTCGTCGATGCATTCCTGCGGGCCGTTGAGCGCCGCGGTCGCCGCGACCTGGATCGGGGTGAAGGCGCCGTAATCGAGATACGACTTGATCCGCGCCAGGGCGCCGATCAGGCGCGCATTGCCGGCGGCGAATCCGATCCGCCAGCCGGGCATCGAGTAGGTCTTGCTGAGCGAGGTGAACTCGACCGCGACCTCGCGCGCGTCGGGCACCTCGAGGATCGACGGCGGCGGCGCGCACTCGAAGTAGATCTCGGCATAGGCGAGGTCGGACAGGACATAGATGCCGTGCTTGCGCGCGATCGCCACCAGCCGGCGGTAGAAGTCGAGGTCGACCACCTCGGCGGTCGGGTTGTTCGGGTAGTTGACGACCACCGCCTTGGGCGTGCGCGGGCAGGCCGCCACCGCGCGCTCGAGCTCGGCGAGCACGTCGACCCCGGGGCCGCTCGGCACATGGTGGACGGCGGCGCCGGCGATGACGAAGCCGTAGGGATGGATCGGATAGCTCGGGTTGGTCGCCAGGATGATGTCGCCCGGCGAGGTCATCGCCGAGGCCAGGTTGGCGAGACCTTCCTTGGAGCCGAGGGTGACGATCACCTCGCGCTCAGGGTCGAGCTCGACTCCGAACCGGCGCCGGTAGTAGGCGGCCATGGCCCGGCGCAGCCCCGGGATGCCGCGCGAGACCGAGTAGCGGTGGGCGCGCGGGTCGCGCACGGTCTCGACCAGCTTCTCGACGATGTGGCGCGGCGTCGGGCTGTCGGGGTTGCCCATGCCGAAGTCGATGATGTCGCGCCCCGCGGCCCGGGCGCGCCGTTTCATCTCGTTGACCTCGGCGAACACGTAGGGCGGAAGCCGACGGATACGTTCGAACTCGTCTGTCATAGGGTCATCGCCGGAAACGCCGCACGAAAGCGGCCGGGGCGGGCGTTGCTTACCCGCCTTGCCGCTAGAAATCGATATATATGTCGGCGCGCCGGTTCGCCGCCTCGCCGAGCTTGGTCGTCTCCGAATAGGCCGGGGCGTCGCTCGACATGGAGCTCGGGAAGATCTGGTCGGCGGGCACGCCCTGGCGGGCGAGCTCCTCGGCCACCATGCGCGCCCGGTCGAAGGCGACCGCGAAGTTGGCGAGCTTCGCCTTGACCTCGTCGGTGCCGTCGACGCGGCCGCTGGAATGGCCGACCACGCGCACCCGCCCGCCGCGCGACCGGTAGAGGTCCGCGATCTGGCCGAGCACCTGCGTGTCGGCCGCCGACAGGCTGGTCGAGCCATAGGCGAAGTAGATCACCCCGGCATGGACCGAGCCCATCGCCGGGCCGGACGCCTCGACCGGCAGGGGCCGCGACGCCGGGGCGGCGGCCGAGGCCAGCACCGGTGCCGCCGCGGCCACGCGCACGGACGCAGGCGCTTCGAGCGCCGGGGTCGCGGTCGCGACCGGCGCCGGCGGCGCCATGGTCTCGCGCCGCGGCGCCGACGCCGCCATCGGCACGGGCGCAGCCTCGAGCCACGGCATTGCCTCGGTCTCGACTGCCGTCGCGGGCATCGGCATCGGCGCGGACGCGACCGGGCCTGCCGCGGGCACGGGCATCGGCTCAGGCAACGTCTCGGGCTCGGGTTCCGCCGCCGCCATGGGCGTCGGCGCGGGCATTGGCGCGGCCTCAGTGACCGTGACCGCCGGCGCCGGCGCACCGGCCGCGATCTCGGGCTCGGGCGCGCGCTCGACTGCCGGGGCGGTCGGCTCGCGCCAGGCCAGCGCGGGCTCGCGCATCACCGCCTCCGCCGCCGGGTTGTCGACATAACGCGCCGCAGCCCGGTCCGCGACCAGGCCCTGGGCGATCTGCTGGCGCTCGTCATAGGCGGTCACCTTGGGCGCCTGGCCGGGCACCGCGCCGAGGCTGGGGAACGGCTCGTCCGCTCCCGGAACGGGCTCCGCCTGCTCCTGCTCCGCGCGCGCCGCAAGCTCGGGGTCGGCGGCCTCGTCCTCGCCACTCAGGTAGGAATCCGCCGAGCTCACCCATTCGACCGGGTTGAGCGCGTCCGGCATCGCCGAGCAGCCGGCGAGCGCCAGCCCGAACAGGCCGCCGAGCGCCCAAACCCTGACCGGGACGGCGACGGCCGATGCGACTTGATGGACTGAGCGCCAAGGGCTAAGTAAATCCATGAATCGCGTGTGCTCCTGTGTTCCGAGGCACGCGCCGCGGCGACCAAGCGCAGGCGGCGGCTGTCAAGGGCCCCTCCGCCCGGCTGCCGCTGGAGGGCGGCGCGTCACCGGCGGAAGTGCAACGGTTTCAGTCTATCGCAAAGGCTGTTTTCCACAAGCCGGCAGCCGTGCCGGGGACCGGGGCGGCGGCTGATCGCAGCCGATGCGGCGGAACACGAGAGAGGACGCCGCCGCGACCATGACCGAGACGGACAGGGAACCGGATACCGCCGCGGGGACGCTGCAGGCGGCCGAGACTTGGCAGCGGATCGCCGAGCGCAGCCAGCGCATCGTGCAACGCTTCCTCACCCGCCACGCCGGCGAGGAGACGCCGTTCGGCGACCCCGCCAACCTGGTCGGCGCGTTCGCCGAGATGACCGGCCGGCTGTTCGCCGACCCGGCGCGCCTGATGCAGGCGCAGATGGACCTGTGGCAGAGCCACATGCGGCTGTGGACCAACACCGCCGAGCGCCTGCTCGGCAGCCGCCGGCCCGAGCCGGTGGCCGCGCCCCAACCCGAGGACCGCCGGTTCCGCGACCAGGCGTGGGAAGAGAACGCGGTGTTCGACTACATCAAGCAGTCTTATCTCGTGACCGCGCGCTGGCTGCAGTCGACGGTCCGCGGCGTCGAGGGCCTCGACGACAAGACCGCGCGCAAGGTGGACTTCTACACTCGCCAGTTCGTCGACGCGATGGCGCCGACCAACTTCGTGCTGACCAACCCCGAGGTGCTGCGCGAGACGGTCGACAGCAAGGGTGAGAACCTGGTGCGCGGGCTCGAGAACCTGCTCCACGACCTCGAGCGCGGCGACGGCGAGCTCAGGATCTCGATGACCGACATGGCGGCGTTCGAGGTCGGTAAGAACGTCGCCGTCACCCCCGGCGAGGTGATGTTTCGCAACGACATGATCGAGCTGATCCAGTACGCGCCGACCACCGCGACGGTGCACAAGCGCCCGCTGCTGGTGGTGCCGCCGTGGATCAACAAGTTCTACATCCTCGACCTCAGGCCCAGGAACTCGTTCGTCAAGTGGGCCACCGACCAGGGCTACACGGTGTTCGTCATCTCGTGGGTGAACCCCGACCGCAAGCTCGCCGAGAAGACCTTCGACGACTACATGCTGGAGGGCCCGATCGCCGCGCTGGATGCGATCGAGCAGGCGACGGGCGAGCGCGAGGCGTGCGCGGCCTCGCTGTGCCTGGGCGGCACCCTGCTCGCCTGCACGCTCGCCTACCTGGCCGCGATCGGCGATACGCGGATCAAGTCGGCGACCCTGATGGCGAGCCTGGTCGACTTCTCCGAGCCCGGCGAGCTCGGCGTGTTCATCGACGACGAGCAGCTCGCAGCGCTCGAGACGCGCATGCGGCAGAAGGGCGGCTATCTCGACGGCGGCGCCATGTCGACCACCTTCAACATGCTGCGCGCCAACGACCTGATCTGGTCGTTCGTGATCAACAACTATTTGCTCGGCAAGGAGCCGCTGCCATTCGACCTGCTGTACTGGAACGCCGATTCGACGCGCATGCCGGCGCGCATGCACTCGTTCTATCTGCGCAACATGTACCAGAATAACCGGCTCATCCAGCCGGGCGGGATCGAGCTCGCCGGCGAGAAGATCGACCTCGGCAAGGTCAAGACTCCGGTCTACGTGCTGGCGACCAGGGAGGACCACATCGCGCCCTGGCGCTCGGCCTATGCCGCGGTGCACCTGTTCGCCGGCCCGGTGCGCTTCGTGCTCGGCGGATCGGGCCACATCGCGGGCATCACCAACGCGCCGGCGGTGGCGAAGTATCCGTACTGGACCAACCGCCGCAAGCCCAAGTCGCCCGACGCCTGGCTCGACTCGGCGAGCGCGCACCAGGGCTCGTGGTGGACCGACTGGGACAAGTGGCAGGCGCGCCACGCCGGGCCGTTGGTGCCGGCGCGCACCCCCGGCACCGGGCGGCTCGCGTCGCTCGGCCCGGCGCCCGGTGCGTACGTGCTGCAGAAGGAGAAGTGAGCCGCCATGGCGCTCCCCAACACTCCGCGCAAGACGCTCGTGCTGACCGGCGCCAGCCGCGGCATCGGCCATGCCACGGTCAAGCGCTTCTCGAGCGCCGGCTGGCGGGTGATCACCTGCTCGCGGATGGCGTTCCCGGAGGGCTGCCCGTGGGAGGCGGGCCCGGAGGACCACCTGCAGATCGACCTCGGCGACTCCGACAGCCTGGACGAGCGCATCGCCCAGCTCAAGCGCATGCTCGACGGCAGCCCGCTGCATGCGCTGGTCAACAATGCCGCCATCTCGCCCAAGGGCCCGGACGGCGCCCGCCTCGACAGCCTGTCGACGCCGATGGCCGACTGGCACCAGGTGTTCGGGGTCAACTTCTTCGCCCCCATCCGCCTCGCCCGCGGGCTGATCGAGGAGCTCAAGAAAGGCCCGGGGACGATCGTCAACGTCACCTCGATCGCGGGCGGGCGGGTGCACCCGTTCGCCGGCACCGCCTATGCCACCTCGAAGGCGGCGCTCGCCTCGCTCACCCGCGAGATGGCCTACGACTTCGGCCGCCTCGGCATCCGGGTCAACGCCATCGCGCCGGGCGAGATCAGGACCGCGATCCTGTCGCCCGACACCGAGGCGCAGATGCTGCCCGACATCCCGCTCGGCCGCCT
>DASWHU010000357.1:0-2429 GCA_036398035.1 Alphaproteobacteria bacterium
GGCGTCGCCGCCCTCGTCTACACCGACATCGCCCGCGACGGCGCGCTTCGAGGGCTCGATGTCGCCGCGGTGGCCGAATTCGCGCGCGCTCTCACCACGCCGGTGATCGCCTCGGGCGGCATCGCCTCGCTCGCCGACATCGCCGCGCTCAAGGCGGTGGCCGACTCAGGCCCCGTCTCGGAGGCCGGGGCAGGCATCGTCGGCGCGATCTGCGGCCGCGCGCTCTACGACGGGCGGCTCGATGCCGCCGAGGCTCTAGCTCTGCTCGCGGCGTGAACGCCGTGCTCAAGGTGCGCGTCATCCCCTGCCTCGACGTGCACGCGGGGCGCGTGGTCAAGGGGGTGAGGTTCGTCGACCTGGTCGATGCCGGCGACCCGGTCGAGCAGGCGCACGTCTACGACGCCGCCGGCGCCGACGAGCTGTGCTTCCTCGACATCACCGCCTCGGCTGAGGACCGCGACATCATCCTCGAGGTGGTCGCGCGCACTGCGGACGCGTGCTTCATGCCGCTCACGGTAGGCGGCGGCGTGCGCTCGACCGAGGACATCCGCGCCCTCCTGCTCGCCGGCGCCGACAAGGTGTCGATCAACACCGCCGCGGTGCGACGGCCCGAGCTGGTCGCCGAGGCCGCGACCAAGTTCGGCGCCCAGTGCATCACGGTGGCGATCGACGCCAAGCAGGCCGCGCCCGGGCGCTGGGAGGTGTTCACCCATGGCGGGCGCAACGCCACCGGCCGCGACGCGGTGGCCTGGGCCAAGGCCTGCGCGCAAGCCGGCGCGGGCGAGATCCTGCTCACCTCGATGGACCGCGACGGCACCCGGGCGGGCTTCGACCTCGCGCTCACGGCTGCGGTCGCCGACGCGGTGCCCGTGCCGACCATCGCCTCGGGCGGGGTGGGCATGCTCGAGCACCTGGTCGAAGGGGTGCGCGCGGGCCACGCCAGCGCGGTGCTCGCCGCCTCGATCTTCCATTTCGGGGAAGCCACGATCGCCGAGGCCAAGGCGCACATGCAGGCCGCCGGGGTGCCCGTGCGCGAAGTGTAATTTGTGCACGCGGAGCCGCGGAGGGCGCGGAAGAGCGGAGTTCGTCATCGCGAGCGGAGCGAAGCGATCCAGGGCCGGCGCAGGCCGCTCCGAGGGCTGGATCGCCTGCCTGCGCGCAGCCGAAGCGGCTTCGCTTCGGCGAAGGCAGGCCGCGGCGCTTCGCGCCTCGCGATGACGGTGTCTCCGCGTTCTCCGCGCCTCCGCGTGAGTCGACCGCCGGGCGCGCGGGTGACAGGGTGGGGCAAATCTGCTACCGCTCGCCGCAGCTTGCGGAGCGCCTGAATGACTGAGAACGTGCTCGACCGCATCGTCTTCGACCGCGACGGGTTGGTGCCGGTGATCGCCCAGAGCCACGCCTCGGGCGAGGTGCTGATGCTCGCCTGGATGAGCCGCGACGCGCTCGCCGAGACGCTGGCGAGCGGGCGCATGTGCTACTTCTCGCGCAGCCGCGGGCGCTTGTGGCGCAAGGGCGAGACCTCGGGCCAGGTGCAAAGGCTGATCGAGCTCAGGCTCGACTGCGACGGCGACGCGCTCTTGGCGCTGGTCGACCAGACCGGGGTCGCCTGCCACACCGGCCGGCGGAGCTGCTTCTTCACCCGCTTGAGCGAAGCCGGCGCGGAGACGGTGGCCGAGGTGCTGGTGCCGCCGGAGCGCCTCTATGGCTGAGTCGCCCGCGGCCGGGCCCGAGGTGCTGGCGCGCCTCGCGGCGGTGATCGAGCAGCGCCGCTCCGCCGACCCCGAGCGCTCCTATGTCGCCCGGCGCCTCGCCCAGGGCCGCCACCGGATCGCCAAGAAGCTCGGCGAGGAGGCGGTCGAGTGCGCCCTCGCCGCGGTCGACGGCGCGCCTGAGACGCTGGTCGCCGAGAGCGCGGACCTCTTGTTCCACCTGCTCATCCTGTGGGCGGCGTGCGGGGTGGCGCCCGAGCAGGTGTTCGCCGAGCTCGCCCGGCGCGAGGGCACCTCGGGGCTCGACGAGAAGCGCGCGCGGCGGGCGGAGTAGCCCGCATCGAGCGGAGGGCGGCGATGGCCTATGACGACGACAACGTGTTCGCCCGCATCCTGCGCGGCGAGATTCCTGCCGACAAGGTCTACGAGGACGAGCACGTGCTCGCCTTCAACGACATCGCCCACATGGCGCCGGTGCACGTGCTGGTGATCCCGAAGGGCAAGTATGTGTCGATGGACGACTTCGCGGCCAAGGCGAGCGACGCCGAGATCGCGGCGCTGGTGCGCGCCATGGGCCGGATCGCGCGCCAGGCCGGTGTCGCCGAGTCCGGCTACCGCGTGGTCGCCAACACCGGCCCCGACTCGGGCCAGGAGGTGATGCACCTCCACTTCCACGTCTTCGCCGGCCGCCGCCTCGGCGGCATGCGCCGCCAGGCCGGC
>DASWHU010000358.1:0-11455 GCA_036398035.1 Alphaproteobacteria bacterium
GCGGCCACCGACACCGCCGCCTGCACCACCGCGCCGAGCCACGCCGGCCCGCCCAAGAGGCGCGTCGCCGCGAACGCGCTCTGCAGCTTGGGCCAGCCGGCGGCGCCCTGGACCAAGGTCACGTCCCAGGCGAAGCCCGAGTTGGCGGCAAACGCCTGCCAGGTCGGCCAGCCGAACGCCAGCACGCTCGCGCCGGCCAGTGCGGCAACGGTGGCCGCGGCGGCGGCGAAGCACCGCCAGTGGCGCCCGGCCGCCAGCGCGAACGGCACCACCAGGCCGAGCTGGGGCTTGAACGCGAGCACGCCGATGAGGGCGCCCGCCGCCGCCGGCCGGGTGCGCAGCAGGTGCAGCGCGCCACCGACCAGGGCTGCCGACAGGAACGCGTTCTGGCCGTGAATCAGGTTGACGAACGCGGCCGGAAACGCGAGCGCGAGCCAGATCGCGAGCCGGTCCCGGGACAGCCGTGCCGCCACCGCGAGGTACGCGGCCAAGGTCGCCGCGAGCCACAACGCGAGCGACCAGACGTACGGCAGCAAGGCGAACGGCAGCATCAGCAGCAGGAAGATCGGCGGATAGTGCCAGGCGTAGTACGGCAGCGTGTCGCGGCCGATCGCCCGGCGCTCGGCCTCGGCATGGCGGTCGAGGTCGTAGGCGGCCTCGGGCGCGCCGTCGAGCGCCAGCCGCCCGGCCGCCCAAAAGCTGACGAAGTCGGTGCCGAGCGGGCGTCCCTTGTAGTCGGCGAGGCCGTCGCCGGTCAGCGCATAGGCCGCCAGCGCGGCCAGATAGACCAGCACCAGCGCCGCGCTCAGCGCACGCACCGGCGCGCGCGCGAACCAGGCGCCCGACCTGAGCCGCGCCGGGGTCACGCGCGCTGCCCGCGCCCGGCGGCGATCCGGCGTCGTGGGCGGCGAGGACGCGGCGCAGGCAACGACATCTGGCCCGGATTGCTTACCATGACGCGGGAGGCCGTCGCGCCGGGGACGCTGCGCCCGTGTGCCGGACGGGCCCGGCCGGACCCGCCGGCGTCAGTTCTGGACCGCGTTATCGACAGCAGCAGCGATAGTCGTGAAAGTGGACTGGATCTCGGAGCCGACAAGGGTCAGCGCGCCTATGATCGCGACCGAGATCCCGGCCGCGACCAGCCCGTACTCGATCGCCGTGGCGCCGGACCGGTTGCGCCGAAACTGCCGCAGCACTCTGATCATGGGTCCGCCCGGGCCCGGTGGGGCGCCGCCGGACACAGGCGGCGGCAGGACGGTCACGTTCCGCATCTGCGCGCGCAGGTCGGGCAAGTAACGCGCATTGCGGCTCAGGCTCGACTCTCGGGGCTCGCCCGATGCGATTTCGCGAACCATTGCTCCTCAACAGCGCGGCGGCCGAGAGCGTGGTCCCGCGGCCACAGCATTTTCCCTATCCTGTTGGGAACATACCCTAATATGTCGACCGCCGCAAGGCGGTCCGGGCCGGCGCGCTCGCGGTCGAAGCGGGCGCGCCGGCCGTTGGCGTCACTCGGCGGTGCCGCCGACCGACAGCTCGATGGCGTCGTGGCCGTTGACCAGCACGGCGCCGTCCGGCTGGACCGCGATGCGGAACTTCGCCGCCTGGCCCTGGTCGCCGCTACGCTCGGCGACCCCGGCAAACGCCTGGATCACCGGCAGGTACGCGACCAGCGTCGGCTCGGCGTCGATCAGGGCCATGATCTGGTCGAGGTTGCCGATCGAGAGCTCGAAGTCGCCGGCGGCGCCGTAGGCGGCGTCCGACTGGGCGACCAGCAGGCCGCCCAGGCGCAGCGGCGAGGCCTCGGTATCGAGCGACAGCGTCACCGACAGGCCGGTCCGCGCCTCGCTCAGCGCCTGGGACAGCTTGGCGGTGCTCTCGGCCATCATCGCCCCGGGCGGCGGCTGCGCCGGGTCCTCGCCGGCCTGCGCGGACTCGACCATCATGTGGCCGAAGGTCTCGATCATCAGGCGCACCAGCATTTCAACCGGCAGGTGGTCGAGGGTGAGGTCCAGGTTTGCCTTGGTGGGCACCAGGGCGCCGCCGGTACCCGGCACCTGATCGCCGACATCGAGGCCGTCATGGCCATAGGCCAGGCGCAACAGGCCGCCTCCGGCGTCCTCCTGGTTGGCTTCGGCACTGAACGTCATGCGCCCGAGCCCGCCCATCGCCGCGTCGCCGGTCTCGTCGTAGACCACCAGCTTCTCGATCCCCATCTCGAAGGCGGTGTAGGTCATCATGCCGGTCAGGGTCTTGACCCAGCTGTCGCCTATCTGGCCGCTCAGCAGGCCGGCGAAGAATCCGGCGGGATCGGTCTGCATCTGCATGGTCAACTGGCGGTTATCCTCCAGCCGCAGGCCGCGGAAGCGGTTGCCGCCATAGACGCGCCCGACCGACAGCCGCTGCGGCCCGCCGCGGTCGAACACCGCGATCTCCGCCAGCTCGAAGGTCGAGGGTCCGCTCCACATTCCGGGCTCGGTTTCCTTGAGGTCGATCTCCGACTTCGCCTGGCCGGCCGTGAACAGCGTATGCCCCGCCTGGTCGACCAGCGCCAGGCCGTCGAGCACCATGTGGCCCTCGGCGAAGGTCTGAAGTGCCGGCAGCCACAGGCCGGTCAGCTCGGATGCCGCGATAGTGAGGTTGTACGTCTCGAGGTTCTGCTGGATCTGGATACGGTCGGGAAGGGTCGCTTCGACCTGATAGCGGCGGTCGGCCATCAGGTCCTGCTCCGGCTCCTCGGGCAGCTCGCCCTGCGGCGTCAGCTTGATCCGCAGCGTCCCGGCGCGAATCACCGCGCCGCTCTCCGGCGTCAGCACCAGGTCGGGGATCATGACGCTGAAGCCGTCCGCGGTCTCGGCCACCACCACGTCGGGACCGATGCGAAGCGCCTGGCCGCCGCCGGCGCGGTTGACGAACTCGATCCACTGGATCAACGCGGCGCGGATGCGCTCGGCCTCGGTCAGTGCCTGCGTCTCGCGCTCCGACGAGAACTCCTGCTGCGCGTCCGCCGGTGCGGTGCCGCTCACGAACATCTCCTCGAGCGCGAGCACGGCCTCGGGGTTCCCCTGGTCCGCGGCCAGGCGCAGATAGTGGTGCGCCTTGGCCGGGCTGGCCGGGATCTGCCGGCGGCCGTCGCGGTAGATCAGGCCGAGCACCAGCTGCGCGTCCTCGTGGCCCTGGTCGGCGGCGGCCTGATATTGCTTGACCGCCTCGTGCTCGTTGAGCGGCACGCCGACGCCGTTCCAATGCATCTCGCCCAGCTGGTACTGCGCTTCGCCGTTGCCGCCGTTGGCGCCGCGCTCGAACCAGCTCCAGGCGAGCGAGTAGTTGGCGGGGACACCGGTCCCCTTCAGATAGAGCTTGCCGAGCAGGGTCTGGGCCTCGGCGTCGCCGGCCTCGGCGAGCGGCTGCAGCTGCTCGGCCGCGGCCTCGCTGTCGCCGCGGTCGAGCGCCGCCTTGACCGCGTCGAGGTCGGCCCAGGCGGGACCTGCCAGTACCAGCGCCACCAGCGCGGCGGCGATCGAACCTCTGCACCTGATCACGGCGAACCTCCGGACAAGCGTCATCATCGCGGACCGATCATAGGCGGCCGGCACCGGCGCCGAAAGGCCCCGCTCGGCGCACGACCCTTCCTGATCTCGACTCCGTCCCGTCAATCAATATGGGGCCGCCGGCGACCCTCGCCACGACCCGATGCGGGGCGCGCGCTTGGCGTTTTGGCTGCCGCCGCGATAGATTCATCGCCGCGCGCCCGCGTCGGCGCCCGGTCCGGCGCGTTCGGGCGTTGGCCCGCAGCGCCGGGAACCGTGACGGGAGACCTCTCATGGGCGTGAGGCTGTTCCTGATCCTGGTGCTGCTGGTGCTCGCCGGCGGGTATCTCGGCTGGCCCTACTACACCCTGTACCGGATCGACGTCGCCCTGGCCGGAAACGACACCGCCACGCTCGATCGGCTGGTCGACTGGGGCTCGGTGCGCGCAGGCGTGGAGCGGGAGCTCGCCGCCCGCAACGTGTCGCGCGAGGACACCGGTGCGGGCGCGAGCGGCGAACGGCCCGGCGGCCTGGCCGGATTGGTCGTGCCCAGGTTCGGCCAGATGCTGGTCGACGCTTACGCCAGCCCGCGGGGCCTGGCCCGGCTGATGCGCGATGCCCGGGTCGCGCCGCCGGCGGCGCGGGCGAGCGCGCGCGCCGGCGCCGGGACCGGCGCGCCGGCGCCGTTCCGCCCGGCGCTGTTCGAGGCGATCTCCTATGCCAGGGACAAGGTCGCGGCGGCCGAGGCGCTTGCCTGCGCGACCTACCGGCGGCTGCGCGACGACTACGACTATCTGTTCTTCACCAACCCGTTCACGTTCGAGGCCCGCTACGCGCCGCGCGCCGCCGATCAGACCGAGCCGCTGATCCTGACACTGCGGTTCCAGGACCTGATCTGGCGCCTGGACCGGGTCGACCTGCCGAGCGCTCGCGCCGGCGACGGCGGTTAGCCGAGCGGCGGGAAGCTTGCGCCGCGGGCCGCAATGGCCCCGGGGCCTCGGTGCGACAACGCGGTCACTCGCGCACCGAGGTGAGCCTGAGCAGCTCGCGCTCGGCCGCCGCGTACTGGGCGAATGCGGTGACGCCGGTGTCGAGAGTTGACCGGAAGTAGTCCTTAGCGTGCGAAGGATCGCCGCGCAGCAGCGCCCGCTGGCCGAGAAAGAAATAGGCGACGCACAGCCGCTCGCGGCGGGTGATCGGGTCCTTGGACTCCGCTTCGGCCAGCACGGCGTCGGTGCTCGACTCGCCCAGATAGTAGCGGGCCAGCACGCCCGGCCAACGATCCAGGTCGACCGCGCGCGCGTCCGCCGCCAACTGGGCGGGCGCGTCCTGCCCGTCGCGCTCGAAGGCGATGTAGCGCCACAGCATCGCGTAGCGCTTGAGCTCGCCGTCACCGAGGTCGAAGGCAGTGGCGAAATCGTTCCCCGCCTCGGCGTGGCGGCCGCGGTACAGAAGCGCGATGCCGCGGCTGTTGTAGGCGGTGGCGAAGTCGGGCTTGAGCCGCACCGCCTGGCCATAGTCGGCGATCGCCTGGTCGAGCCGGTCGAGCCGCTCATTCGCCCAGGCGCGCCCGAAATAGGCCTCGGCGTAGTCCGGGCGCAGCGCCAGCGCCCGGGTGAAGGCGTCGATCGCCGAGTCGTAGCGGTCGTCGCGCTCGCGGTCCCAGCCGAGCTCGTTCAGCTGCGCGGACTTGGCTATCGCCTCGCGATCGGTGGTCGGGCGCGGCAGGGGCTCCTGGCCGGCCGGCGCGGGCAGCGCGGCGACCACGGCCGGCGCCTGCGCGACCACCGGCGGGGGTGGCGTGCCCGCGGCGACGTTCGGGGGCGGCGGCACCAGCTCGGCGAGCGGCAGCGACGGCACCGACAACGGCCCCACTCCCTGCGGAACCTGCTGGTCGGGAATCGCCGGCGACGCTTGCGGCTCGGCCGGCGGCGGCGCCGGAGCGGGCGCGAGCCTTGCCGCCGCGAGCGTGGTGGGCGAATCGGCGGACGGTCGAACCGGGTCGACGGTCGCCACCAGCAACGCCGGCATTGTTGCAGGCTCACCGACTGCCTCGGCGACGGCCACCACCTCGCGCCCGCCGTCGGGTGCCTCGCCGCGCCCGAGGACGAGGACGGCGCCGGCCGCCGCGACCGCCGCCGCGCCCGCGCCGGCGGCGAGCCACGGCCATCGCCGCCGCGCCCGCGCCGGCTTGAGCCCGCCGGCGGCCGCCAGGCGCACCGGCAACGGCGGTCTGCCGGTCGCCTGGCGTTCCTGTTCCGATTTCCTGAGCGCGTTCAGTATGTAGGACATGGGCGACCGGTCCCGACCGATTGAGGCTCTGGATCCGGCACTAGCGCAGCGACGGCGCCCGGTAGCCGGGCATCGTCTGGCTGAGGCGGATCATGGTGCGCGGTCCGGCGACGCCGTCGACCTCCAGCTCGTGGTCGCGCTGGAACATGCGCACTTGCGCCGCCAGGGAGTCGTCGAACACCGCGCGGGCCGCCTTTGCCGGCGGGGCGCCGCGCAGCTCGGCAAGCCGGTTTTGCAGCCAGACGACGTCCTCGCCCTTGACGCCCGGCTTGAGCTGGCGCTCGAAGTTGTACGGCGGGCGCCAAAGCATCAGGTAGTCGCCGGTCCACAGGGCCGACAACGTGGCGACGGTGGTCTCGACCTGCTCGCCGCCGACGATCACCGTCGCGGAGCCGTCGCCGAGGCCGGTCAGCGCCAGGTGGACGCGGCGCCCGTCGGCCAGGTGCAGGGTCATCACCACCGGCAGGTCGGCGATGCGCACCTGGTGCCAGTCGGTGCTGCCCTCCTGGCACAACAGATTGACGGCTCGCGCCTTCCGGCACGCCGTCATGCCCGTGAGCTCTTCGTAGTCGAATCCCCACACCGCGAACAGGTCGGCGACCGCCGTTTCGAAGTCGCCGGTGGACCCCGGGCCGGACAGGCGGTCTTCGAGCGACACCGGCGCCGGGCGGGTAGCCGAAGGCGGCGTCACCGCGGCCATCACCACGGCCTCGTCCGCCGTCGCGCCCGCCGGCCCGGACGGCCACGGCGGCGGCAGCATCGCGACCGCGATCATGGCGGCCGGCGGCTCGGAAATGGGCGGTGCCGGCAGCCGCGCGACCGTGAACCCGGCGGCCGGCGACGGCGGCACCTCGGCTGGCGGTGTGGCGGCGGCGCCCGGGTCGCTGCCGACACCGGGCAAGGCCGCCGTCGTCGGCCCGGCGGCGGTGACGAACACGTCGTCGAGCACCGGCTCCGCCGCCGCGGTGGTCGCAGCGGCCTCACTCACCGGCCCCGGCCCCGGACCCGGATCGAGACCGGGCCACGAGCGCAGGCCGTACCGGTCCGCCGCGACCACCGCGCCGGCGATCGCGACCGTGGCCGCGGCGGCGGCGAACCGCCACCGGCCGCGGCCCGCCTGCGGGTCGCGCCCGCGCACTTCCGACGCCGCCCCGCGCACCAGCCGCCGGTCGACGACGCTTCGGTCCTGGCCGTAGGCGCCGAGCAGCGCGCGGTCGCACAGGGTGTTGATCAGGCGCGGCACGCCACCCGACCGGCGATGGACCTCGCGGATCGCCCGCGGGGTGAAGATCTCGCGCGTCGCGCCCGCAACCTCGAGGCGGTGGCGGACATAGCCCGCGGTCTCCGCCGCGCTCAACGGCTCAAGGTGGTAGCGCGCGGTAATGCGCTGGTCGAGCTGGCGCAGGCCCGGGCGCCTGAGCACGTCCCTGAGCTCGGGCTGGCCGATCAGGACGATCTTGAGCAGCTTGCGCGTGGTGGTCTCGAAGTTGGTCAGCAGACGGACCTGCTCGAGCACGCCGGGGCTCAGGTTCTGGGCTTCGTCGATCAGCAGCACCGGCTGGCGGCCGCGCGCGTTGGCCGCGAGCAGATGCTGGTTCAGGCGATCGACCAAAAGCTTCAGCGACGGATTCTCGCGCGCGTATGGCACGCCCATCTCCTCGCAGATGGTTGCCAGCAGCTCGATCTCGTTGACCCGGGGGTTGAGGACGAAGGCGAGGTCGACGCCGTCCGGCAGCTGCTCGATCAGGCTGCGGCACAGCGTGGTCTTGCCGGTGCCGACCTCGCCGGTGAGCAGCACGAACCCGCCGCCTTCGCCGATGCCGTAGACCAGGTGGGCCAGGGCCTCCTGGTGGCGCTTGCTCATGTAGAGGTAGCGGGGGTCCGGCGCTATCGAGAACGGGTTCTCGTCGAAGCCCAAATATTCCCAAAACATGCTTTCGCCTTGTCGCGGCGTGGCGCAGGCCGCCGGCACCGGGATGCGCGCCTCGACCGCGCCGCCATCCGCTGCTCGCGCCGATCGCTCGGCACATCGGTATCGGCCGCGTCCCCGGCCGGCCGTCCCCCTGCAAATGCAGGCCGAGAGTCTACCATGCGCGGGACCGCTTGCAACGTCGCCGGCCCGCCGCGCCGGCGTCGGTCAGGGTTCGACCACCACCCGGTCGCGTCCGCTCTCCTTTGCCGACATCATCGCCGTCGTCGCGCGCCTGAGCAGCTCGCTGCCCGACTCGCCGTTGCGGTATTGGGTCACGCCGACCGAGAGCGTGATGGTGCCGTAGCGCTCGCCGGTCTTGCGATTGGTCAGCGTCTTGCGGCCGAACGCCGCGCGGACGTTTTCCGCAACCTTGACCGCGCCGTCCTTCGCGGTCTCCGGCAACATGATCGCAAACTCCTCGCCGCCGATCCGCCCGATCGCATCCTGGCCCTTGACGCACTCGACGATGGTGCGCGCGACCAGACGCAACACCTGGTCGCCGACCGTGCGCCCGTAAGACCGGTTGAACTGTTCGAAATGGTCGAGATCGAGCACGCAGACACTGAGCTGGCCTTGGTCCTCGCGCGCCCGATCGACGGCGATCTTCAGGGCGAGATGGAAGAACTTGAGGTTGCGCACGCCGGTCAGGGCGTCGGTCAGCGTCTCCTCGCGCACGCCCCGGAAGTCGCGCTCGATCTCCTTGATCTCGAACACGGTATTCTCGAGCTTGTCGGCCAGCTTGCGGGCCTCGTCGGTGAGCGAGCGGCTGTCGGTCAGCACCCGGTCGACCACGGCGCCGATCTCGCCCGCCACTTCGCCGAGGTTGCTGGCAAGCTCGCCGGTCTCGCTGTCGATGGAATGCGCCTCGGCGACCAGGTTGTCGATCATCGACTTGACCCCGACGGCGGCCTCATTGCCGGACAGTTGGGCGGAGTATTGCTGCAGCCGGTCGCTGATCTCGTTGGTGCGCTGGTTCGCCGCCGCCGCATATTGCTGGGCGCGACGAAGCTCGCCGACGATTCGCTCGCTGGTGTCCTCGACCAGGGCGGACTCCCGCGCCATGCTGAAGTACTTATCGTAGATCTCGGCGCACAGGTCCTCGGTGAACGGGCGCCGCTCGGCGATCGCCTCGTCGATGGTACGGCACAGGTCCGGATACCTGCCCGCCGCATAGGCGTACCAGACCGCGATATTGCTGGGGTTGGTCGGCACATTGTGCTGAGCCATGAACGAGAGTCCGGCGAAGACCTCTTCCGCGACCTCGTCCGGATGATCCGTGTAGTGCACCGGTCGAATCTCCCGCCGTCCTACGAGTCGTGGACCGGCCGCGTCGGCCGCCGCGCCGCCGTCCGTGCGGTGGCCGGGGGCAACGCCCGATCTGTCCCAAGCTAAGTATATATGGGCCCCGGCGCGCCTTACCCACCGCCGGGGACAAAAAAACGGCGCCCGGCTAGCGCTCGCGCTGGATCCAGATCAAGAGGCCGGTAAGCACCAGCACGATGACGATTCCGAGCGGGAACAGGATCAGGGTGAGCATGGGGTCCATGCGGAACATGACCTGGATGGTCACGTAGACGCTGCGCGCCCATTCGCTGACCACGTTGTCGATTCGGTGATCGTGGGCGAACTGGAACAGCGCCCAGCCGATCAGGACGCAGGCCGCCAAGACCGCCAAGCCCAGAACCCTGCCGGCGATTCTGGCGAAAGTCTGCATGCTGGCCTCGCCTCCCGCTGATCGGGTGCCGGGCTTGCCACCCGCCCGCAACACCAGCTTGGTGGCGCATCGCGTCGGGAGCGGCGTCCGTGCCGACAGCCAATGTTTTGCGCCGGCGCGGTCCTGTCAAGCCGCTCGCGCCGTGCCCGGCGGCGCTCCGCGGGCCGCGCTCGGCACGGCGCGGCGGCGGGCGGGGGTTGGAGCGCGCGGATGGAATTCTATCCTTGAATGATGTTAGGCTTTGATCGAGCGCAGGCATCGGGCGGCGCGGGCCGGCCCTCGGCTCAGGAGGGCTCCGTGGGGCGTCTTGCGCAAGTGGTGTACGCGCATGGGCCGTGAGCGAGGGGCGCTGGCCGTGATCGCGCGCGAATCGAGTGGGGCAAGGCGCGGCGTTCGTGCGCCGCTCTGCGTGGTCATTTGGGTGCTGGTGCTGTCGGCGCTGGGTTTGGCGCCGCCGGCGGCATCGGCGCCACTGCACTCCGAAGGCGCGGCTTCGCCGGCCCTGCCCGGACTCGGTCCTGACGGTCTTCCCGGCCGCCTCGGGGCTTTGCAGCGACTTGCCGATCGCGACTTCGACGGCATCGCCGACTCGCTGGCCGAGCGGCTCCAGAGGCTCGCGCCGGCCGACCAGGTCGACGTGATCGTCACCTTCGCCGCCCGGCGCACCGCCGCCGACGCGCGCGCGCAAATCGGGCCGTTCACGCTCAAGCGCGAGTTTCGAATCATCAACGGCTTCGCCGCGCGCATGCCGGGGGCCCTGGTGCGGAGGCTCGCCAGCATGCCGGGCATCGCCCGCATCGAGGAGGACTTCGAGGTCCACGCGGTCCTCGACATCGTCACCCGGGACACCGGCGCGAGCGACGCGCGCGCCGACTTCGCCGTCACCGGTTTCGGCACCACCGGCTGCGTCGTCGATACCGGCGTCGATCCCAACCACGAGCAGCTCGACAGCAAGACCATCGGCCCGGCGGATTTCGCCGACTTCATCAACAGCCGCACCAATCCCTACGACGACCATTGGCACGGCACCCACGTCGCCGCCATCATCGCCGGCGACGGCACCGGCACATCGGCCTCTGCGCAACGGTTCCGGGGCTTCGCGCCCGATGCCGACATCGTCGCCGCCAAAGTGCTCAACTCCAACGGCAGCGGCCTGGCGAGCCAGATCATCGCCGGCATCGAGTGGTGCGCGTCCCGGGCGGACGTCGATGTCATCAATTTGAGCCTCGGCGGCGGGCCGACCGACGGCCTCGATGCGATGAGCCGGGCGGTCAACTGCGCGACCGACCCGACCTGGAGCACGAGCTGCGGCCAAGTGAACGGCCACCCGAAGGTGGTGCTGGTCGCGGCCGGCAACTCGGGCGCCGCACCGTCCACGGTCAGCACCCCGGGTACCGCGGAACTCGCGATCACGGTCGGCGCCTTCGCCGACTGGTCGGGGTCGCCCGGCAGCGGCGGCCAGGACGACGGCCTGTACCTGCGCAGCTTCTCGGGCCGCGGCCCGGTGAAGACCGGGGCCGGCGCCGTGCGTTACGTCAAGCCCGATCTCGCCGGTCCCGGCTCGCGGGTCGGCTCCGCCTATTCGGCGAACGGACCCACCGGTTACGCCTTCGCCAGCGGCACCTCGATGGCGACGCCGTCGATCGCGGGCATCGTCGCGCTGATGATCGAGGCCAACGACGTCTACTCCGACGGTCTGCTCATGACCGCCGATGCGAACGGCCTGCCGGCGGACAAGGTGCGCCAGATCTTTGAACTGACGTCCACGGACCTGGGCCCGCCGGGCCTCGACAACGAGTACGGCTACGGCGTGGTCGACGCCTACGCCGCCATCGCCGAGGCCGCGGGCCAATCCTACGACCCGACGCCGCTGCCCCAGCACCTCCGCCTGGCGGCCCAGTCGGTCGCCAACGGCGGCAGCTGGACCTACGGGTTCTCGATCGGTGCCGA
>DASWHU010000359.1:0-7173 GCA_036398035.1 Alphaproteobacteria bacterium
GGGCGGCAGCCGGGGGCGCGCGCGACCGGCCTGACCGCCGGGGCGAGCGGGGCGAGCAAGGCGTCGTAGCGGGCGACCAGCGCCGCGCGGCGGGCGACGAAGCGGTCGAGCTTGGCGAGCTGGCTCAGGGCGAGCGCGCAGTGGATGTCGCTGGCGCGGTAGTTGAGCCCCGGCTCGGCCATCTCGTAGTACCAGGGGTTGGCGGCGCCGCCCGAATCGAAGGCGAGGTCGCGGTTGCGGAACGCGCCCGCGTCGCGCGCGATGCCGTGGTTGCGCAGCCGCGTGAGGCGCTCGGCGAGCGCGGGGGAGCCGGTGGTCACCGCCCCGCCCTCGCCCATCGCGATCACCTTGACCGGGTGGAACGAGAACGCCGTGAGCAGAGCGTCGGCGTCGGCGCCGACCGCGCGCTCGGCCCCGCCCGCGGCGTAGCGGGTGGCGAAGGCGTGGGCGGCGTCGGCGACCACGGCGAGCCCGCGCGCACGGCAGGCGGCGGCGAGGCCGGCCGGGTCGGCGCACTGGCCGTTGAGGTGCACCGGGAACGCCGCGCGCACCCGCCCCGTCCCCTCGGCTTCTGCACGCGCGAGCGCCGCCTCGAGCTCGGCAACGCCCATCAGGCCGGTGTCGGGGTCGACGTCGGCAAAGGCGATCTCGGCGCCGGCGTGGCGCGGCGCGTTGGCGGTAGCGAGGAAGGTGAGCGTCGGCACCACCACCGCATCGCCCGGTCGGAGGTCGAGGGCGAGCGCGGCCAAGTGCAGCGCCGCGGTGCCGCTCGCGCAGGCGATGGCGTGGGAGGCGCCGGTGACGCGGGTGAGTGCCGCCTCGAAGCCGGCCACCGCAGGCCCGCCGGTCAGCCAGTCGCCGCGGAGCGTGCGCGCCACCGCGGCGACGTCGTCGTCGTCGACCGCGTGGCGGCCGTACGGCAGCGGCCGCTCGGCGCCGTCGCTCACGCTAGCTTCCGGCGACCCGGGTGATCGCCCATTTGACGGTGGTGCCCTCGGGGCCGGTGACGCCGGCGATCACCGCCTGCTCGCAGCGCCGGCGCTCGCCATCGGCGTCGATGTAGACGCTCGCGTTCAACGCCAGCGAGCCGCCATGCGCGCGCAGCTGCCAGCCCGAGCCGTCGGCAAGGCGGAACAGCGCCGCCTGGCCGTGCAGCACCAGCGACGCCTGCACGCTCGGGTGCAGGTGGAAGCGCACCGCGAACGGCTGCGGCCCGGGCGGGCCCGGCTCGCCCGAGGGGAACAGGCTGTCCTCGCCGCGCAGATCGCCGCCGGCGGACTCGAGATAGAGGCGGCGGCGGTGGATCAGGCCGAAGTTGGCGGCGTAGCCGTCGTGGCTCGCATCCAGCCAGATGGCGCCGTCGGCCTGCTCGCGCCGGCAGGCCACCTTGAGCGGCCGGCGGCCGAGGCTGCCGTCGCCGCGCACCGCGCTCGAGCTGGTGTCGGCGACCACCAGGGTCGAATGCGCGGCAGTGCTGCACAGCGCCTGCACCCATTGGGGCTCGCGTCCCGAATGGGGGCCGCAGTTGACCACCAGCCGGTGCGAGCCCGCGCTCATCTCGACGGCGAGGGTGCCGGCATGGGCATGATCCGAGCCCGGGTAGGGCGCGCCGCAGTCGACGATCACCACCGTGCCGCCGGCGGCGAGCCGCTGGAAGCCGACATGGGGCGCGTTGGCCTGGGGGCTGCCGCTCGCCTCGGCGAGGGCGAGGGTAGCGGCGACCAGCGCTGCATCGCCCTCGCCCGAGTTGTTGAACTGCGCCAGGCCGCCGTCGCCGTGGCACAGCGCGCGCAGCATCGGCGCCATGCGGTCGATGGTCCGGGTCAGCTCCTCGGGCGGCACCCGGTTGGCGGCGCGCAGCAGCGCGCGGCAGTCGGCGAGGTCGCCGAGCACGCGCCGCTGCAGCCGCGGCGAGCGCTCGAGGTGGCCGCCGTCGGCGAGCACCTGGCGGCGGCATTCGCGCACCAGCCCGCGCACCGCGAGCGCGACCCGCGCTTCGCCCCCGCCCAGGCACAGGCCGCCATAGAGCAGCCCGCGCAGCGCCGCGATCCGGCGCGCGCCGTCAACGTCGCCCTGCGCGGTGCGCGCCAGGTGGCGGAGCTGCATCGACAGGCTGGCGAGGAAGCCGCGCCGCCAGCCGGGCTCGGCGCCGTTGAGCAGGAAGCCGGCGGCGCCCGCCCAGGCGGCGATCCGCCGGCCCTGCACGTCGGCGCGCCAGACCAGCGGCCGCCAGTGGCCGAACTGGCCGAGCCAGTCGCCGATCAGGGCGCGGGCGTGGCGGCGGGCGGAGTTGCCGCCGCTGGCCTTGAAGTCGCGCAGCCATTCGAACGCGTGCAGCTCCTCGAGCCACGCCGCATTGGCGCCGACCGGCAGCCACACCGGCCGCTTGGGCGCGCTCACCTCGTGGCCGGCGAAGCGGTAGCGGCCCTGGAACAGCGCATCCCCGCGCACCGCGCTGCCGGGCCAGGGATCCGGCGGCTGCACCGCCATCCGCTCGGGCACCCGCCCGACCAGGGTCAGGCTGTAGAACGGGGTGGCGTAGAACAGCGCCCGCAAGCGGTCGGCGAGGCGCGCGCGCGACGGCCACGCGAGATGCCCCGGCCGCCGGGCGGCGACGTCGACCACGGTCTCCAGCCGCGCCAGCAGGCCGCCGATCGCGGATGCGGTCACGGCCGGGCGCTCAGGCCGGCGCGCATCCGCGCAGCCTCGCGATGTTGACGCCATAGGCGTCGGGCCCGCCGACGAAGGCG
Organism: Alphaproteobacteria bacterium; assembly: GCA_036398035.1. Classification (GTDB taxonomy): domain Bacteria; phylum Pseudomonadota; class Alphaproteobacteria; order UBA7887; family UBA7887; genus DASWHU01. Next base: position 2,751 of record DASWHU010000359.1, read on the forward strand.
GCGGTGCCGGCGACCAGCACGTCGGCGCCGGCGGCGACGGCGCGCGCCGCGGTCTTGAAGTTGATGCCGCCGTCGACCTCGAGATCGATCGCGCGGTCGGCGCCGTCGATCAGCGCGCGCACGCGCGCGATCTTGTCGAGCTGGCCGTCGATGAACGTCTGGCCGCCGAAGCCCGGGTTGACGGTCATCACCAGCACCAGCTCGACGTCGCCCAGCACCGGCTCGATCACGCTCGCCGGCGTCGCCGGGTTGATCGCCACGCCGGCACGCTTGCCGAGCGAACGAATGCGCTGCAAGCTTCGATGCAGATGCGGCCCGGCCTCGGCCTGGACGGTGAGGATGTCGGCGCCGGCGTCGGCGAAGGCATCGAGATAGGGATCGACCGGCGCGATCATCAGGTGGACGTCGAACGGCCGGTCGCTGTGCGCGCGCAGCGCCTGCACGACACCGGGGCCGACGGTGATGTTGGGCACGAAATGCCCGTCCATCACGTCGATGTGGATGTAGTCCGCGCCGGCCTCGGTCAGCGCCCGCAGCTCCTCGCCGAGGCGAGCGAAATCGGAGGCGAGGATCGACGGCGCAATGCGCACGCGCTGCTGCATGGACGTTGACCTACCAGCTTATTCCGGGCGGCGCAAATATTGCGCGGCAGTGCCGGTCGGTATCAGGCTAACCGCTTCAGGCGCGCGGCGTAGAAGCCGTCGAGCCCGCCCTGGTCCGCGAGGTGGCAGGGCAGCGTGCGCAGATCGCCGGCCGGGCTGACCAGCTCGGTGAGGCCGCCGACCTCGCCCGCCTCGATGCGCACGCGCTCAAAGGGCGCGCCGCCGGCGAGCAGCCCCTCGACCAGCTCAGGCCCCTCCTCGGGCTCGAGCGAGCAGACCGCGTAGACCAGCAGCCCGCCGGGGGCGAGCATGGCGGCGGCATTGTCAAGCAGGCGGCGCTGCAGCGCGGCCTGGCGCGCGACGTCCTCGGCGCGCCTGAGGCGCAGGATGTCCGGATGGCGGCGGATGGTGCCGGTGCCGGTGCACGGCGCATCGAGCAGCACCAGCTCCGCCGGCCGCTGCGGGCGCCAGCGGCCGGCATCGGCGCACACTGTCTCGGCAGTGAGACCGAGCCGGCGCAGGTTCGCCGCCAGCAGCTCGAGGCGCGGGCTAGAGCGGTCGACCGCGACCACATCGGCGCCGGCGGCGGCGAATTGGGCGGTCTTGCCGCCCGGCGCCGCGCACAGCTCGATCACCCGCCGGCCCGCGACCGGGGCGAGCAGGCGCGCCGGCAGCGCCGCCGCCGCATCCTGCACCCACCACTCGCCCTCGCCGTAGCCGGCGAGCGACTCGATGCGCGCGCGCGCGGCGAGGCGCAGGCCGCCGGTCGCGAGCACTTTGGCGTCGAGGCGGCGGGCGAGCGCCGCGGCCTGCGCGCCCCGCTTGGGCGTCAGATCGAGCGGCGGCTCGTCGAGATGGGCGGCCGCGATCGCGCGCGCCGGCCGCTCGCCGTAGGCCGCGGTCCACGACCGCCACATCCAGTCGGGGGTGTTCAGCCGCGCCGCGTCCTGGGCCTCGCGCCAGGCGGCGCCGTCGCGCGCGAGCCGTCGGAGCACGCCGTTGATCAGGCCGGTGAGCGCATCGAGCCCTCGCGCCCGCGCCAGGCGCACGGTGGTGTCGACCGCGGCATGGGGCGGGGTGTCGAGGAACAGGAGCTGCGCCGCGCCGAGCCTCAATAGCGCCCGCGCCGCGCGCGCCCCGGCCGCGCGCGGGCTCTCGAGACAGCGCCCGATCAGGGCGTCGATCTGGCCGAGCCGGCGCAGCACGCAGGCCGCGAGCGCGCGCGCAAACGCGCGGTCGCGCTCCGCCAACGCCGCGCCGGTCAGCTCGGCGATGGCGTCGTCGAGCGTCCGCCTGCGCGCCAGCACCATCTCCAGCCAGTCGAGCGCGAGCGCGCGCGCCGCGAGGTCGTCGTCCATCGCGCCGGTGTAGCGCACCGGACGCGCGGGTCAATGCGTCGGAATCAAGGGCTCAGCCCCATGGGCCGGCGACGCCGGCCATCTCGCGCAGCGCGCGGATGCGGTTCTCGACGTTGGGATGGGTCGAGAACAGGCCGTCGCGGCGGTGGGCGTGCAGCGGGTTGACGATGAACATGTGCGCGGTCGCCGGGTTGCGCTCGGCGCCGGTGTTGTCGATGCGGCGGGCCAAGGACGAGATCTTGTCGAGCGCGCTCGCCAGCCACAGCGGGTGGCCGCAGATCTCGGCGCCGCCGCGGTCGGCGGCATACTCGCGCGTGCGGCTGATCGCCATCTGTACCAGCGCCGCCGCCAGCGGCGCCATGATCATGACCAGCAGCACCCCGACCAGGCCGAGCGGATTGTTGCGGTTGTTGCCGAAGAACAGCGCGAAGTTGGCCAGCATCGACACCGCGCCGGCAAGCGTCGCGGTCACGGTCATGGTCAAGGTGTCGCGGTTGCGCACATGGGCGAGCTCGTGCGCCATCACGCCGGCGATCTCCTGGGGCGTGAGGCGCGCGAGCAGGCCGGTGGTCGCGGCCAGCGCCGCGCGCGACGGGCTGCGGCCGGTGGCGAACGCGTTCGGCTGGTCGCTGTCGATCAGATAGACCTTGGGCATCGGCAGGCGCGCGCGCTCGGCGAGCTGACGCACGATGCCGTACAGCTCGGGCGCGCTGCGCTCGTCGACCTCGCGCGCCTTGTACAGGCGCAGCACCATGCGGTCCGAGTTCCACCAGGCGAAGGCGTTCATCGCCAGCGCCAGCGCCAACGCCACCGCCATCCCGGTCTGGCCGCCGACCAGATAGCCGACGCCGCCGAACAGCGCCGTGATCGCGGCCAGCAGGACCGCCGTGCGGATCAGGTTCATGGGGCGATATTTGGGCGGCGGCCCGACGCCTTCAAGAGCGGCCCGCGGCGCGCTATCCTGGGCGCATGACCGACCAGCGTGCCCCCGCCCCTGAGGCAAGCGACCGCTCGGACCCGGCGCCGGAGCCCGCCGTCGGCGCGCCCAGGCCGCCGCGCCCCGGGCGCGTCCCCGCCCAGGCGCCGGGCGAGGTCGGCGGCCCCGACGGCCCCGAGCCGACCCGCTACGGCGACTGGGAGCGCAAGGGCCGGGTCAGCGACTTCTGAGCGTGGCTGCGGCTAGCGCTGTTGCGCCGCGCGCACCGCGTCGAGCTCGCGCCTGAGGTCGAGGATCTGCTGCTGCAGCACCATGATCTGCTTGGACAGCCGCATCTCCATCTCGGTCGAGTTGTCCATGACCTCCTTGATGTCGAGCGTGCCCAGCTGGGTCACCCCGGGGGTGCTCAGCCAGTCATGCTCGAGCGGCATCGCCTGAACGGCGGATGCGCCAAGGCACAGCAGCCCGGCGCCCGCCCAGACCGTCACGAACCTTCTCGCCATGCGTAGCCTCCTGTGGCTCTGGTCATCGCGTCATCGACGCGCCACCGCCGGCCCGAGTCGATGCGGGCCGCACGGTTCGCGGAAGCGTGACGCGGTCGGGCCGCGATTGGCAATACCGATCTGATCGCGGGCGCGCGTGCCGTCGCCGGCAAAATCGGCTATGTTCCATTTTTGTTCTGGCATATTGACCCTAATTGCGCTAGTTCTATTTGAGGACTACCCGCATTACGTGTGGTTATGGGATTGTCTTGGTCTCGATGCCGTCAGCGAGGGGATGGCCGCCGGTCCTGTTCGTCGTGGCGCTGATCGCGCTCACCGGCTTCGACGCGCCGGAAACGGGCGGCGCCGAAACTCTGCCCGTTCCGGTGCGCGCCGAGGTGGTGTCGGTGATCGACGGCGATACGCTGCTGGTGCGGGCCAGAATCTGGCTCGACGTCGAGGTCGAGGTGCATGTGCGCGTGGCCGGGATCGATGCCCCCGAGCGGCACGGGAAATGCACCGAGGAGCGGGCGCTGGCGGAACGCGCGCGCGACCTGGTCGCGACCACGGTCGACGGCGCCGAGGTGATGCTCAGCGAGCTCCAGCACGACAAATATGCCGGGCGGGTCCTGGCACGGGTGGCGATCCCGGACGGCCGCGACTTGGGCGCGCTGCTGCTTGCCGCCGGCGTCGCCCGCGCCTATGACGGCGGGCCGCGCCAGGACTGGTGCCGGGAGGCGGCGGAGGTTAGAGAAAATTGACCGCTCGGCGTATATCTGGGGCGGGTTGCGCGACGGCCCCGGCAGGGTTCGCGGATGGTGGCAAGCAAGTGCTGGCACGGGCGCGAGGGGACGCGCGCCGGGTCCGGGCCGATCCGGTGGGCGGTCGCAGCCTGCCTCGTGGCCGCGCTCGCCGGCTGCATCCGGGCCGAGGCCGCGGCGCTGCCGGCGGACGGACCCGACGCCCGCCTGCGCGCGCTGGCCGAGGCTGGCGATGCCGGGGCGATGACCGCGCTCGGCGCGCGCTCCGAGCACGGCGCCGGCC
>DASWHU010000360.1:0-3071 GCA_036398035.1 Alphaproteobacteria bacterium
CGCCAGGCGCCGAGGCTGCGGAAATACTCCTGGAAGCCGATCAGCAGGAAGCCCGCGAACAGCGAGCCCCACAAGGTGCCGCGCCCCCCCACATAGGTCACGATCAGCACCTCGACCGTGCGCGGCACGCCGAACTCCTCCGGCGTCGGCGTGAGGATGCCGAGATAGTGGCCGTAGAATGCGCCGACGACGCCGGTGAGGAAGCTCGCGACGGTGAAGTTGACCAGCTTGTAGCGGGTGGCGTCGATCGCCAGGCTCTCGGCGGCGAGCTGGTCCTCGCGGATCGCCTTGAAGGCGAGGCCGTAGCGCGAGCGCACCAGCAGCACCATGGCGAGCATGATCAGGGCGCCTAGGACCAACAGCAAGTAATAGTAGGCCAACGGATCGTCGCGACCGAAGCCGATGCCGAGCAGGTCGGGGAACGGCTCGACCGCGAGCCCGAGAACGCCGCGCGTGGTCTCGGGCGTGTTGGCGATGGTGGACCGGATCGCCTCGCCGACGAAGAAGGTCATCAGGGCGAGATAGAGGCCCTTGAGCCGGAGCGTGATGACGCCGGTGAACAGCCCGACGAATGCCGTCGCCAGCCCGCCGATGCCGAGCCCGAGCCACGGGCTGATCCCGTAATGGACCGAGGCGAGCGCGGAGGCGTAGGCGCCGACCGCGAGGAAGCCGCCGAAGCCGAAGTTGATCAGCCCGGCATAGCCCAGCATCAGGTCGTAGATCGCGCCCAGAATCCCGAACATCAGCGCCGAGACGAACACCCTGGTGACGAACGGGCTGTCGGCGAGCAGGGGCACCAGGACCAGCGCCGCGACCGGCAGCGCGACCTTGGCCGCGCGCAGCGCCGTCCAGGCACCAGGCGCGCGCGCCCGCGCGGGCGCCGCCGCGGTCACGGGCGGTCGCCTCCGGCGGCGACGAACAGCCCCGACGGGCGCAGGATGAGCACCAGCACCACCAAGCCTGCGGTCACCACGTTCTGCCAGCCGGAGGCCATGAACAGCAGCGAGTAGGCCTCGACCACGCCCAGCACCAGGCCGCCGATGACCGCGCCCGGGACGTGGCCGAGGCCGCCCAGGATGACCACCGCCAGCCCCTTGACCACCGGCTGGTAGCCGACCGTCGGATAAGCCGGGTAGATCGAGATCAGGAGCGCGCCGGCGAGCCCCGCCAAGGCCGCGCCGAGGCCGAAGCTGTAGCTATAGATTCGGGCGATGTCGATGCCGAGGGTCTGCGCCGCCTCGGGGTTCTGGGCGGTCGCGCGCAGCGCCTTGCCGAACGCGGAGTAGCGCATCCCCGCCCACAGCGCAGCGCCGGCCGCCGCCGCGGCGACGAGGATGAACAGGCGCTCATAGGAGATGATCGCCCGGCCGAGCTCGAGCGAGCCGTCGATCAGCTGGCTGATGCCGCGCCGGCGGCTGCCGAAGGCGATCAGCGCCAGGTTCTCCAGCACCACCATCAGCCCGATGGTCAGCACGAATGAATCGAGCAGCCAGTCGCGCCCGGCGCGCCGGCGCAAGGTCTCGATCACGGTGCGCTCGAGGGCGAAGCCGACGGCGAACAGCACCAGCACCGCGGCGGCGATGCCGGCCGCGAACGGCAGGCCGAGGTCGATGCCGACCAGCACCATGGCGTAGCTGCCGAGCATGAACAGCGCGCCGTGGGCGAAGTTGGCGACGCCGAGGATGCCGAAGATGACCGCAAGCCCGGCCGCCATCAGCGCGTACATCGCGCCGCGCACCAGGCCCTGCACCAGCACCTCGGCCAGCACCGACGGCTCGAGCAGCAGCGCGAGGTCCATCAGATCCACTCCCGGATGATCTGGTCGAGGCGGTCCCGGAAGTCGGCTTGCGGGCCCTGGCGATGGTTCTCGCCCAGCCTGAGCACGTAGACGTAGTCCGCGATCCCGATCGCCTTCTTGACGTTCTGGTCGACCATGACGATGGTGAAGCGGGCCTCGTCCTTGAGCCGGTGGAGCTCGTCGTAGACCATGTCGACGAGTGCCGGCATCAGGCCCACCGACGGCTCGTCGAGCAGCAGCGTGCGCGGCCCGGTCATGGTCAGGCGCGCGATCTCGAGCATGCGCTGCTCGCCGCCCGACAGCACGCCGGCGGCCAGCCGGCGCTTCTCCTTCAGGCGCGGGAAGCGCGCATAGACGCGCTCGAACGCGCCCGCCACCGCGCTCCGGTCGCGGCGCAGGACCCAGGCGCCGAGCTCGAGGTTCTCGTGCACCGTCATCGACGGGAAGGTGCCCCGGCCCTGGAGCAGATAGGCGATGCCGCGCCCCAGCATGTCCTTGGGCGCAAGGCCCGCGAGCGAGGCGCCGTCGTGGAGGATGCGGCCGCGCTCGGGAACGAGATAGCCGTAAATGGTCTTGAGCAGGGTCGACTTGCCGGCGCCGTTGGGCCCGATCAGCGCCGTCACCCGCCCCGACTCGGCGTTGAGCGCGACCCCGCGCAGGATCGGCACCTCGCGCGTGTAGCCGGCGACCAGCCCGTCCACGGTCAAGGTCATGGCGCCCTCAACGGCCGAGATAGGCCTCGATCACGGCCGGATCGGCGCGGATTTCCGCCGGCGTGCCGCGCGCGATCACGCCGCCGCCGGCGAGCACGGTGACCGACTCGCACAGCGCCGCAACCTCGGGAATCTCATGGCTGATCAGCAGGAAGGTGGTGCCGTGCTCGGCATTGAGCGTGCGCACCATGGCGATCAGCCGCTCGACCAGCGCCGGGGTGATGCCGCTGAACGGCTCATCGAGCAGCACCAGCCGCGGCTCGCCCATTACGGTGCGCACGAACTCCAGAAGCTTCTGCTGGCCGCCCGAGATCTCGACCGCCGGCGCGTCCGCAAGGCCGTCGAGCTTGGCGAGCGCGAGCAGCGCGCGCGCCCGGTCCCGCGCTTTCGCCCCGGTGAGCCCGCGCGGCACCGCCGCGACCAGCATGTTGTCGAGCACGGTCATCTCGCGGAACGCGCGCGCGACCTGGAAGGTGCGCCCCACGCCCAGCGCCGCGACCCGGCTGAGCTTGCGGTTGGTGATGTCGCGCCCGGCCAGCAGCACCCGGCCCGCGCTCGCC
>DASWHU010000361.1:0-7066 GCA_036398035.1 Alphaproteobacteria bacterium
CCGCTGATGGGCGCAGGCGCGCTCGACAAGGCGCTGGTCGAGATGTGGCAGCGCCGGGTCGAGCTCAACGGCTTCATGATGGTCGGCGACGCGGTGCGCAACTCCGAGCCGCGCTTCGAGGGCCGCGGGCTGTCGGGCGTGCCCGGCGGCGTACCGCAGATCCCGGCGGTGGTCGAGCGCGGCAAGGCGGCGGCGCTGCGCCTGTTCGATAAGCTCGATAATCAGTTGGCAGGCAACGAGTTCGTCGCCGGGCCGCGCTTCACCATTGCCGACATCACGCTGTTCGCGACCCTATGGTTCGCCCGGCGCGCCGAGCTTGCGGTCCCCGATGCGTGCAAGAACCTGACGCGCTGGCACGCCCAGGTCGCCGCGCGCCCGAGCGCCGAGGCGTGACCCCGCGCCGGGTCAGCGCTTGCGCCCGAGCACGGCCTCGGCGCCGGTGACCACGTCGATCAGCTCTGCCGTGATCGACTCCTGGCGGAGGGTGCGCTCGCGGCGCTGTATCGCCTCCAGCTTGTCGGCGATGTTGCGGTCCGCGTTCTCCATCACCCCGAGCCGCGCGCCGTTCTCGCTCGCCAGCGACTCCATGACCGCGCGGCTGATCTCGGCGAACAGGTATTCGCCCGCCAGCCGCTGCAACAGCACCGCCGGGGCGAGATGATGGAGCGGCGGGCTGGTGCGCGCCGACCTCACCAGAAGCCCCGGATCGAGCGGCAGGACGTCCCTGGCCACGACCTCGACCGCGCGGCCCCTGCGGTAGGCGCCGAACACGATGCGCACCGCCTCGGCCGTCGCCAGCTGCTCGGCGATCCTTCGCGTCACTGCGAGCACGCCCCCGACATGTGTCGCCATCGGCAGGCTCCAGCCGACCCTGAGCCCGCGCTCCTCGGCGAGCATCGCGCCGCGCCGGCCGATCACGGCAAGGCCGCGTGAGCCGGCGGTGAGCTCGCGCTCGGCGCGGTCGAGAAGCAGCTCGTTGAAGGCGCCGACGAAGCCGTGCTCCGAGCAGACGACGATCGCCACCGCCTCGCCGGTGGGCGCGCGCGCGCCGTCGCGCTGCTCCGCCGTGTCGAGCAATGCGGCGCCTGCCGCGATCGAGTCCTCGATCGCCTGCACGAAGCCGCGTATCCCGCCCAGCGCGCCCTGCGCCTCCTGGAGATGCGAGGCGGCGAGCGCGCGCAGCGCCCGGATCAGGTCGCGCAGGTCGCCGAGATTGGCGATCCGCGCCTTCAGCCGCGGCAGGTCCTCCATGTCAACCGCCGTCGCCGCGCGCGCCGGCGACGTCGGCGATGACGTCGTCGAGCGCCGCGACCAGGTCGCCCCGGTCCTCGTCGCTGAGCTCGCCGGTCGCCTCGATGCGCGCACAGGCGCGCGGGCAATGCTCCTGAAGCCGCGCGCCGACCTCGGCCTTGAACCGCTCGACCGCATCGAGCGGGACCGGGTCGAGCTTTCGCTCCGCCACCGCCAGCAGCAACGCCACCTGATCGACCAGCGGCAACGGCCGGAACTCCGCCTGGGTGAGGATCGCGCGGATGCGCCGGCCGTGCTCGATGGTGCGCTTGATCCGCTCGTCGACCATCGCGCCGAAGCGCGTGAACACCTCGAGCTCGAGGAACTGCGCATAGTCGAGCCGCAGGGTTTCGGCCAGTTGCTTGATCGCCGGCGCCTGGGTCTGCCCGCCCACCCGCGAGACGCTCATGCCGACGTTGATCGCCGGCTTGTGCCCCTCGTAGAACAGCTTGGGCTCGAGATAGATCTGGCCGTCGGTGATCGAGATCAGGTTGGTCGGGATGTAGGCGGTGAGATTGCCCGCTTGCGTCTCCGCGATCGGCAGCGCCGTGAGCGAGCCGCCGCCGAGCGCGTCAGAGAGCTTGGCGGCGCGCTCCAACAGCCGCGCGTGCATGAAGAACACGTCGCCCGGATAGGCCTCGCGGCCCGGCGACTTCCTGAGCAGCAGCGACAGCTGGCGATAGATGATGGCGTGCTTGGTCAGGTCGTCGATGACCAGCAGCGCGTGGCGCCCGCGGTCCCTGAAATACTCCGCCATGGTGCACGCCGCATAGGGCGCGAGCCACTGCGCGGCCGGCGGCGCGTTCGCCTCGCCGACCACGAAGATGCAGCGCTCGATTGCGCCGTGGGCGCGCACCGCCTCGACCACCTGGTTGACCGTCGACGCCTTCTGGCCGACGGCGGCATAGACGCAGATCACGTCGGAGGAGCGCTGATTGATGACCGCATCGACCGCGACCGCGCTCTTGCCGGTCTTGCGGTCGCCGATGATCAGCTCGCGCTGGCCGCGCCCGAGCGGGATCATGGCGTCGACCACCACCAGCCCGGTCATCAGCGGCTCGGTGACCAGGTCGCGGTCGACGATCGCCGGCGCCGGCCGCTCGACGGGCTCGAGGCGTTCGGCCGCGATCGGCGCGCCGTCGTCGAGCGGCGCGCCGGTGGCATCGACGATCCGCCCCAGCAGCGCCTCGCCCACCGGCACGCGGACGATCTCGCCCGTGCCGCGGACCTTGGTGCCGGCGGCGACCCCCTCGCCGGCGCCGAGCAGGACGCAGCCGACCGACTCCTCATCGACCCGCAGCGCGAGGCCGAGCGTGCCGTCCGCGAACCGGAGCAGCTCGTCGAGCCGGGTCAGGGGCAGCCCCGCGATCGTCGCCACGCCGTCGCCGACCTGCACCACCACGCCCACATGCTCGAGCGCGGGCGCAAGCTGCAGCGCGTCCAGCCGGCGGCGGGCGGCGGGGAACCAGGCGGCGAGGTCGTCACGAAGCGGCCTGGTCACCGCTCAACAGCTCCTTGGCTTTGGTCAACTGGTCGGCCCAGGTCAGCTTCAGCGCCGCATGCGGGAAGCGCAGCTCGGCGCCGCCGACGATCCCGGATTCGGTCGCGAACTCGGTCTTGCCGCCGCTGCCGAGACAGGCATCGAAGCGGCCTCGCCACCGCTCCTGGTCCGCCGGCGCAATCGGCTTGGCGGTGACCACGGTCAGGCGCGCGCCGTCGGCGGCGACGTCCTTCCTGAGCCGGTCGAGCTCGTCCGTCGGCATCTCCTTCAGCTGCGCCTCGATGCGTTCCAGGACGACGCCGTCAAGCTCCGCCGCGGCGATGTCGCGCAGCAGGCCGGCGGCGATGTCCACCGCGAGGCCGGCGATGCGGTCGCGGCTCTCGGCGAGCGCACGCGCGCGCTCCGAGGCGATCGACTCCGTCGCCGCCGCGATCATGGCGTCGGCGTCCGCGCGCGCCGCGGCGAGGACGTTGCCGCGCTCGGCCTCAAGCTCCTGGTGCAGAGTCCTGAGCAGGTCCTGGCGCTCGCGGGCGAGGCTCGTGCGGTCGTCCTCGAGCCGCCGACGCGCCGCCTCCGCCTCCTGCTCGCGGCGGCGCGCGTCGGTGAACGCCTGCTCGGCGAGCGCCTTGCGCTTGTCGATAACCTCTCTGACCGGCTTGTACAGGAACCGCCAGAGCAGCCAGACGAGAACCAGGAAGTTGAGCGCCTGCAGCGCAAGCGTCCACCAGCTTATCTGCATCGTCAGCCGACGAACGGGTTGGCGTAGAGCAGCAGCAGCGCGATCACCAGGCAGTAGATCGCCATGGTCTCGATCATCGCCAAGCCGACGAACAGCGTGCGCGACAGGGGCCCCGCAGATTCGGGCTGGCGGGCGATCGCGTCCATCGCCGCGGCGACCGCGCGGCCTTCGCCGAGCGCCGGGCCGATGGCGCCGAACGAGACCGTGATCACCGCGCCGATGATGCTCAACATCTGAAGGTTTAGTTCCATGGGGCCTCCGTCATTCCGCTTCCGCGCTGCCGACCGCGGCGGCGATGAACACCGCCGCCAGAACGGTGAAGATGTAGGCCTGGATGATGCCGATCAGGATGCCGAGCAGCATGAACGGGATCGGCAGCAGCAGGCCCGCCAGGAACACCACGATCGCGATTATGAGCTCGTGGCTCATGATGTTGCCGAACAGGCGGACCATGAGCGAGAAGGTGCGGGTGATCTCGGACAGTACATTCAGCGGCAACAGCAGCAGGCTGGGCCTGGTGTAGTGGCGGAGATAGTCGCCGAGCCCGCGCGAGCGGACGCCGAAGACGTGGACCGACAGGAACACGATCGCGGCCAGCGCCGCCGGCGTCTCGATATGCCCGGTCGGCGGCTTCGCGCCGGGGATCACCGCCGACAGGTTGGCGACCACCAGGAAGATGAACAGCGTGCCGAGCAGCGGCAGATACGGCCACGGGTCGCGGCGGACGATGTCGTTGATCTGCTTGGCCAAGGTCTCGATCACGATCTCGAGCACGGTCTGCAAGCTGCCGGCGTGAACCCGCGCGTGGCGGAGCCCCAGCCCGCAGACCAGGCTCAGCGCCGCCATGATCACCCAGGTCGTCGCCACCGCGCGGTCGATCGGCACCGGGCCGAGGTGGAACAGGATGTCGGGAGCGAGCGGGCCTTCCGCCATGATCACTCGGCCCTCAAGCGGTGCTGGACCACGACGCGCGCGACCAGGAAGCCGGCGAGCGCGAGCAGCAGCGGCAGCGCGCCCCGCTGCGCGACCAGCCAGAATACGGCCACCGTCGCGCCGGCCCGCACCAGGTGCAGCGGCACGATCCGGCTCGCCGCCGCCGACTGCGCGTGCAGCCGCACCGCCCGCCACAGCAGCCCGAAGTGGAGCGTGCCGGCCGCGGCGCCGGCAACGACGCCGAGAACCAAATCGAGCGGGGCCGTCGCGCTCATTCCTTCTCGATCCTTCGCCAGGCAAGATAGCAGCCGAGCACGACGCCGACGAAGATCAGCGCGGCGCTGAAGGTTATGCCGGTCGCGAACGCGCGGTCGAGCCAGCGCCCGGCAAGCACGCCGAGCAGGATCGGCGTCACGATCAGCCAGCCGAGCGCGCCGATCATCGCCAGGTTCTGGCCGATCGAGCGCTCGCCCTCGCGCTGCCAGCGCTCGCTGCGCCGCGCCCGGCGGCGGATCGCGCGCTGCAGCTCGCGCACGCCGCGATTGCGGTGCAGCAGGGTCATCGCGTTTCCCCCGCCCCCGACGGCTCGCCGCGGAACGCCGCGCCGAGCTCGGGCGGCGGCCCCTGCGGCACCGGCTGGCGTCCCGCTTCCAGGTACCTTTGCAGCTGGCGGATCGCGGCCAGGTGCAGGCGCGTGGCCGAGACGCGCGACTGCTCCTCCGCCGCGGCCTCCTCGCGCAACGTGGCGAGCACGGCGCGGCCGAGCTTGGCGAGCGTGTCCTCGCCGACCGCCTGGCGGGTGGCGACCTCGACCAGCGCGCCGCCCTGCACCGTCAGCACGCCGCCGCGCACCGCGACGTGATGCTCCTCCGCGGCGTGGTTGCGCCAGGTGATCACCGAGATCGCGAGCGTGGTGATGAAGTCCGCGTGCCCGGCCAGGATGCCGAACGCGCCGGTCTCGTCCTCGGCGCGGACGTGGCGGACGTCGTCGGCATCGACGATCACCGCGACCGGCGTGGTCACGACCAGCCTCATGACGCGGCCTGGGCGGTGCCCGCTTCCTTGGCGCGCGCGTCGTCGAGCGTACCGACCATGTAGAGCGAGCTTTCCGCCCAGCCGTCGGCCTCGCCGTCGAGGATCGCCCGGCAGCCGGCGAGCGTCTCCTCGAGCGGCACCGACGCGCCTGCGCGCCCGGTGAACTGGGCGGTGACCGCGAACGGCTGGGTCAGGAACCTGACCAGCCGGCGCGCGCGCCCGACCGCGGTCCGGTCGGCGGGGCTGAGCTCTTCCATGCCCAAGAGCGAGATGATCTCGCGCAGCTCGCGGTATTGCTCGATCAGGCGCCGGACCTCCTCGGCGGTCCGGTAATGGGCCTCGCCGACCAGGCGCGCATCGAGCATCACCGAGGACGACGCCAGCGGGTCGATCGCCGGATACAGCCCCTGGTTCGCCATCTCGCGGCTGAGCACGATCGAGGAATCGAGATGGGTGAAGGTCTCGGCGACCGCCGGGTCGGTGAAGTCGTCGGCCGGCACGTAGACCGCCTGGATCGATGTCACCGCGGCGTCCTTGACCGAGGCGATGCGTTCCTCGAGCTCGGCGATCTCGGTGGCCAAGGTCGGCTGGTAGCCGACCCGCGACGGCAGCCGGCCGAGCAGCCCCGAGACCTCGCCGCCCGCCTGGACGAAGCGGAACACGTTGTCGATCAGCAGCAGCACGTTCTGGTGCATCACGTCGCGGAAGTACTCGGCGATCGTGAGCGCGGTCATGCCCACCCGCCAGCGCGCGCCCGGCGGCTCGCTCATCTGGCCGAACACCAGCGCGGTGCGCATCAGCACGCCGGCGCGCTTGAGCTCGAGCCACAGCTCGTGGCCTTCGCGCGAGCGCTCGCCGATGCCGGCGAACACGGAGATGCCGGCGTGCTGCTCGACCGTGGTGCGGATGAACTCCATGATCAGCACGGTCTTGCCGACGCCGGCGCCGCCGAACATCGCCGCCTTGCCGCCGCGCGCGAGCGGCGCCAGCAGGTCCATCACCTTGATGCCGGTGAGGAACAGCTTGCGGTCAGCGCTCTGCTCGGTCAGCCGCGGCGGGCCACGGTGGATCGGGGCGCGCGGCACGTCGGCGGCGAAATCGGGCCCGTGGTCGATCGGCTCGCCGAGCACGTCGATCAGCCGCCCGAGCACGGCCGTGCCGGTCGGCACCCGGATCGGCGCGCCGGTATCGCGCGCGCCGACGCCGCACGCGAGGCCTGAGGTGGCGCGCATGGCCACGCCCCGCACCGTGCGCGGATCGACGTGCTGGTGTACCTCGACCACCAGCCGGTGCGGGCCGTCCCACGCGATCTCGACCGCGGCGTTTATCGCCGGCAGGCGGCCGGCGGGAAAGGCCATCTCGACCACCGAGCCGCTGACGCTGGTGACGCGGCCGAGCGGCGGCGCCGTGGGCGTGGCGCCTTCCGGATCAGCCTGCTTCGCGACACCGCTCAGGGCCAGGTCCTCCGGCTCAGATCGCCGTCATCGGGTGCGGGCACGGGCCCCACCTAAGAGGATTCGCCCGCCCTTGTCGATGCGATTCGGTCGCCGCACTTGCGCCCGCGCGCA
>DASWHU010000362.1:0-19177 GCA_036398035.1 Alphaproteobacteria bacterium
TGCCCGAGGAGCCGCGCACGACGGCCGATGCCGCGGACCGCAGGCGCGGCGAGCAGGGCGCGCAGTGGTTCCGCCGCCTCGGCGCGCTCGGCGTGCCGATCGACTGGGTGCAGGCGCAGGTCGAGGCGAGCGAGCTCGCGCCCGGCGTCTGGCACCTCACCGGCGGCACCCACCATTCGCTCGCCATCGCGCTCGACGACGGCATCGTGCTGGTCGAGCCACCGCTTTACGAGGCGCGCTCGCAGGCAGTGATCGCGAAGGTGGCCGAGCTGTGGCCGGGCAAGCCGATCAAGACCGTGGTCGCGACCCACCACCACTTCGACCATCTGGGCGGCGTGCGCAGCTTCGCCGCCGCGGGCGCGGAGGTGGTGATCGGCGCGGCCGCCGAGGCGTTCCTGCACCAGGTGATGGAGCGCCCGCATACCCTCGTCCCGGACGCGCTCCAGCAGCAGCCGCGCGCGGTCGCCATCCGCGCGGTCGGCGAGGCGCCGCTCGCGCTCGGCGACGCGCACCGCGAGGTGCTGGCGGTGCCGATCCCCGCCCGCCACGCCGCCGACATGGTGGCGGTCTACCTGCCGGGGGAGAAGCTGTTGTTCAACAGCGACATGTACACCCCGGGGCGGGGAGGCCCGCTGAACGAGCTGGCGCAGCGCAACGGCGAGGACCTGCGTCAGGCGATCGCGGACCACGGCCTCGCGGTCGAGACGATCGTCGGCGGCCACGGCGTGGGCACCGTGTCCTACGCCGACTTCCTTGCCCATCTGGGCGGCTGAGGGCGCGGCTCAAATCTCGCTCAGCCGGCGCATCGCCGCGGCGAGCAGCGCATCGCCGGCATCGCCCGTGGCATCGAGGCCGGCGACCACGCCCTGCCGGTCCTCGGGTGGGCGGTTCTGGCTGAGCTTGAGCTTGCCCTCGAGGCGCCTGACGCGCACCGCCACGCCGACGATCTGGCCGAGCATGCGGTCGACGAAGCCGGCCGGCGCGTCCGCGACCGACCACGGCGCGGCGAAGCGCCGTTCGTGGCGCTCGGTGAGCCGCGTGACCAGGTCGCGCAATGAGTCACGGTCATCGAAGGTGCGCGCCTCGCCGGTCACGTGGACGGCGACGTAGTTCCAGGTCGGCACCACCATCCCGGTTTCCTGCTTGGTCGGGTACCAGTTGGGCGAGACGTAGCCGTTCGGCCCTTGCAGGACCAGCAGCACCTCGCCGCCGTCGAGCCGGCGCCAATGCGGGTTGGCGCGGGCGAGGTGGCCGAGGATGGTGCCGTGCGGCCCCGCGCCCGCGTCCAGCAGCACCGGCAGGTGGCTCGCCTCGAGCCCGTCCGCGCCGGCCGAGACCAGGATTGCGATGGCGATGTCGTCGATCAGCCGATGCAGCCGGCCGACATCCGGCTCGTCGAACGCGGCCGGGCGGTACACCGTCAGCCCTCCGCCGGGCCCTTGAGCTCGACCATGTTGCCGTCCGGGTCCTTGAAATAGACCGACGGCCCGAAGCCCTCGGCGCCGTAGCGGCGTGTCACCTCGCCCACCGCGGCGCCGTGCGCGCCGAGGTGCCGGGCGATCGCGCCGGCGTCGAACTCGGCGAGCTGGAGGCAGAAGTGGTCGAGGTTGCGCGCGGTCGGCCCCGCCGCGGCGCCGCCCTCCTTGCCGAGCGTGCCGGCGACGTCGATCAGGTCGATCAGGCTCGCCCCGGCGCGGAGCTGCACCAGCCCGAGGTCGTCGAGCCGCCGCTCGACCGCGCAGCCGAGCGCGTCGCGATAGAACGCGATCATCGACTCGAGCCGGGCGGTGCGCAGCACCAGGTGGTCGAGTCCGCGCAACCTGATCGGGGCGCTCACCCCTCGCCTCCATACGTGCGGTCGAAGTCCCATACCTCCTCGAAGCCGATCATGCGGTTGAACTCCTCGAAGGGATAGAGCGGCACCTCGACCGCGGCGCTCGACCCGGAGCGCCTCAAGGTGCCGTAGACCGAGGCCAATGCCGCGGCGGCGGCGAGGAAGCCGGTCGCGGGATAGATCGCGATGCGATAGCCGATATCGCCCAGCCGCTCGGCGCCCAGCAGCGGCGTGCGCCCGCCCTCGACCATGTTGGCGAGCACGGGCTTGCCCAGGCTTTGGCAGATGCGGCGCATCTCGTCCTCGCTCTCGGGCGATTCGACGAACAGCACGTCGGCGCCGGCCTCGGCGTAAGCCGCGGCGCGGTCGATCGCCTCGTCGAGGCCGTAGGCGGTGCGCGCGTCGGTGCGGGCGACGATCAACAAATCCGCGTCGGTGCGGGCATCGGCCGCGACCTTGACCTTGGTCACCATGTCGGCGAGCGGGATCACCCGCCGGCCGGTGGTGTGGCCGCAACGCTTGGGGAACTCCTGGTCCTCGATCTGCACCGCGGCGGCGCCCGCGGCCTCGTAGGTGCGCACGGTGTGGCGGACGTTGAGCGCGCCGCCATAGCCGGTATCGGCGTCGGCGATCAGCGGCGCGCCGGTGCCGTCGGCGATGCGGCGGACCCGCTCGGCCATGTCGGTCAGCGTCGCAAAGCCGGCGTCGGGCAGGCCCAGATGCGAGGCCGAGACGCCGTAGCCGGTCATGTACAGCGCATCGAAGCCGAGGCCGTCGGCGATGCGCGCCGAGATCATGTCGAACACCCCGGGGGCGACGATCACCGGCGCCTCGCCGAGCCGGCGCCTGAGCCGCTTGCGTTTCTCGCCTGCCGACATGCGCGCCTCCCTGTGCAGCGCCGACAGCATGTTGCCCGCCGCGCACGCCTGTCAAACCTTGCCCGCCGGGCGCGGGATGCGGATAGTCGGCCGATGACCCGTCCCGAGACGCCCTATCCGCGCCTGTTCAGCCCGCTCGACCTCGCCGGGCGGACCTTGCGCAACCGCATCGTCCACCTGGCGACGGTGACCAACTTCAACGACGCGGGGCGGATCACCGACCGCTTCATCGCCTATCACGCCGCGCGCGCCAAGGGCGGCGCCGGCATGATCGTGACCGAGGGCCTGTCGGTGCACCCGAGCTCGGCGCCCAACCCACGCGTCGTCGCGCTGTACGATCCCGCCAACCGCGACGGCTTGAAGAGGCTCGCCGGGGCGGTCGAGGGCGCGGGCTGCCGGCTGCTCGGCCAGCTCTGGCATGTCGGCCGCCAGCAGCTGTGGGGGCCGCAGGCGACGCCGCTCGGCGTCTCGCACCTTCCCGACGCGCTCAGCTGGCAGGTGCCCCACGTCATGGACCGCAGCCAGATCGAGGCGCTGGTGGCGGCGTTCGTCGCCTGCGCCAGGCTGTTGCAGGAGGCGGGCTTCTCCGGCGCCGAGCTGCACGGCGCGCACGGCTACCTGATCACCCAGTTCCTGTCGCCGTGGAGCAACCTGCGCGACGACGACTACGGCGGCGACCGCGTGCGCCGGATGCGGTTCCTCAGCGAGGTGATCGCGGGCATCCGCGCGGCGTGCGGTGCGCGCTTCATCCTCGGCCTCAAGATGCCGGCCGAAGAGGGAGTCGCGGGCGGCATCGACCTCGCCGAGGCGCGCGCGATCACTACGGCGCTCGCGGCCGACGGCGGCCTCGACTACATCGCCTACAGCCAGGGCAACTTCAGCCTGAGCCTCGAGCGGCATTTGCCCGACATGCATTTCCCGTCGGCGCCCTATGCGGCGCTCGCGCGCGCGCTCAAGCCCGCGGCGGGAGCGATCAAGGTGATGGCGCTGGCGCGAATCGCCTCGGCGGGCGAGGCCGAGGCGCTGCTCGCCGACGGCGCCGGCGAGCTGGTCGGCCTCGGCCGGCCGCTGATCGCCGAGCCCGCATGGCCCGACAAGCTCGCCCGGGGCGACGGCGCGGAGCTGCGCCCGTGCACCTATTGCAACTATTGCTGGAGCGAGGTGTATGCCGGGCGCGCGCTCGCCTGCGCCCAGAACGTCCGCCTCGGCGGCACGCAGGAGCTCGCGCCGTGGATCGCCCCGGCGAAGTGGCGGCGGGTGGCGGTGGTCGGCGCCGGCCCGGCCGGGCTCGAGGCGGCATGGCTCGCCGCCAGCGCCGGCCATCACGTGACGCTGTTCGGCGCCTCCGAGGCGCCCGGCGGCAAGGTGCGAATCGAGGCGCTCTTGCCCGGCCGTGGCGAGGCGATGGAGGTGGTCCGGTTCCAGGCCGAGCGGATCGCGCGCTTGGGCGTCGAGCAGCGCCTCGGCCGCGCGGCGAGCGCTGACGACATCGCCGCCGCCGCGCCCGAGGTGGCGGTGCTGGCGACGGGCGCGACCATGCAGCCGCCGCCGCTGGCGGGCGGCAGCGCCGCGATGGCCGCGCTGACCGATGCCGTCCCCGGTCTGGTCGCGGACGCGGCGCCGCGCGCGGGCACCGCGGTGCTGTTCGACCACGACCAGTCGCCGCCGGTCTACGCCGCCGCCGAGCTGCTGGCGGCGCGCTACGCCCGGGTGGTGATCGTCACCCCGGCGACCCAGATCGCGCGCCACGTGCCCTATGTCAGCGCGATCGGCGTCCACCGCCGCCTGTTCGCCGCCGGCGTCGAGATCGTCATCGGCTGCCGGCCGGTGGCGTGGACCGACGGCCGGCTGGTGCTCGAGAACCTGTTCACCGGCGCCGAGACCGCGATCGCGGACGTCGCCTGCGCGCTCTATGCGACGCCGCGGCGGGCCAATGACGCGCTGGCCGCACCACTGGCGGAGGCGGGCATCGCGCTGCACCTGATCGGCGACGCCTACGCCCCGCGCACGCTGCATGCCGCCATGCTCGAGGCGCGCCGCGCTGCCGAGAAGATCGGAAGCTCCTGAAATTATTGCTGTAGCAAATGCCGCGGACCTCATCCTTCGAGACGCCCGCTGCGCGGGCTCCTCAGGATGAGGTTTGGTGTAGATGGAGCCTCATCCTGAGGAGGGCCGCCCTTGCTTCGCCCGCCGACCCGTCCTCCGCAGCAGCGGCAGCGCCGCTGCCGATGCGGAGGGTGGAAGCGGGCTTCGCGAAGGCGGGAGGCCCGTCTCGAAGGATGAGGCTCGCCTGCGAACGTTGCGAATCCGGACGCCTACGCTCCGTCGAGCGCGGCGACGAGGCGGGCGGCGTGCTCGCGCTTGGCCGGGTCGGGGTCGCGCTGGATGATGCGCAGCAGGGTCGCGCGCGCGACCGGGTCGCCGTTGGCAGCGATCTCGAACGCCATCTGGTCGCGGCGCTCGTAATACTGCCAGTCGAACGGCGCGAGCGAGAGCGGCCGGCGGCGCCAGTAGTATTGGAACTCGCTCGATCGCCAGCCCCGGTAGATCTGGTCCCAGCTGCCGGTGCCGGCGTAGGGCGCGAGCGACCGTTCCGCGACCGGCTCGCCGAGCCGCTGGTAGCGCGCGTCGACCGACTGGCGCAGGCGGGAGGTCATGTTGGGCAGCGCGCGGTGGACGGTCATCGAGTGGAAGATCACCGCGTCGCCTTGGGCGAAGTCGCCCGACACCCAGCGGCCGTCGAGCGGGTCGCACACCTCCATCGCGCCGGCGCCGCTGGAGACGCGGAACTCGTGCACCCCTTGCGCGTGCGAGCCCTCGGCGACGGCGAGCCCGCCCATGGCGAGCGGGCAGTCGCTCAACGGCAGCCACACGGCGAAGGTCTCCGGCGTGCCCTGGATGTGCGGGAAGTCCTGGTGCGCGGGAGTGGTCAGCTCCGGGCGCTGCGGGAAGATGTTGCGCGGGATCAGCATCGGGTGCACCAGCACCTGGTCGGCGAACATGCGCGCGAACAGGCCGAGGGTGGCCGGGTGGTGGGTCAGCGCGTGCAGCGCCTCGATCCGGTAGATGCGCTTCAGCACCGGCACGTAACGGTCGTCGGGGTCGGCGCAGGCGGCGTCCGGATTGGCGATCGCGTCCGCGCGCGCATCTTCCGCGCCGAGCCAGCCGGCTTCCGCGACCACGTCGAGCACCTGGCTGCGCACGGCGGCGATGTCCGCGGCCGGCACCAGCGCAGGGATGAACAGGTAGCCGTCCTGCGCCATGCGCCGGGCCAGCGCCGGCCCGTCCGCGACGATGTCCGAGGAATCGACGAACCGCCTCACTCGCTCCACGTCGGGCTTACTCCTTGATCGCGCCGGTCATGGACGAAACATAGTGCTCGACGAAGAACGCGTACAGGATCGCGATCGGCAGCGAGCCGAACAGCGCGCCCGCCATCAGCGAGCCCCAGTGGTAGACGTCGCCCTCGACCAGCTCGGTGACCACGCCCACCGGCACCGTCTTGACCTCGGACGAGGAGATGAAGGTGAGCGCGTAGATGAACTCGTTCCACGACAGGGTGAAGGCGAAGATGCCGGCCGAGATCAGCCCTGGCACCGCCAGCGGCAGGATGATGCGCACCAGCACCTGCAGGCGCGAGGCGCCATCGACCAGCGCGCACTCCTCGAGCTCGTAGGGGATGGTCTTGAAGTAGCCCATCAACAGCCAGGTGCTGAACGGGATCAGGATGGTCGGATAGGTGAACATCAGCGCGAGCCGGGTGTCGAACACGCCGAGCTGGACCACCATCAGCGACAGCGGAATGAACAGGATCGAGGGCGGCACCAGGTAGGCGAGGAAGATGGCGACACCGACCAGGTTGCCGCCGCGAAAGCGCAGCCGGGTAATCGCGTATGCGGCGAGGACGCTGGCGAAGATCGAGAACGCGGTCGCCACCACCGAGACCAGGATCGTGTTCCACAACCAGGCCGGATAGGAGGTCTCGAACAACAGCTTGTTGATGTGGGCCAGCGTCGGGCTCGACACCCAGAACGGGTTGCCGGCCTCAAAGTCCAAGAGCTCCTGGTTCGACTTCACCGAGGTGATCGCCATCCAGTAGAACGGGAACAGGAGCACGATCACGAACACCGCCAGCGGCACGTAGATGGTGACCACGCGCCTGGGCAGGGTGGACAGGTACTCCATGCCCTCGCGCCCGGCGCGCGCGCCGCGCCTGGTCATTGGCACGCTAGTCATTGGTGCCCTGCTGCCAGCGCCGGCGCTGGAGACCGAAATAGCTGATCATGATGCAGGCGAGCAGGAACGGGATCATCGCGGTCGAGATCGCCGCGCCCTCGCCGAGCTGGCCGCCGGGGATGGCGCGCTGGAACGACAAGGTCGCCATCAGGTGGGTGGCGTTCAACGGCCCGCCGCGGGTCAGCACGTAGATCAGCTGGAAGTCGGTGAAGGTGAACAGCACCGAGAACGTCATCACCACCGCGATGATCGGGGTGAGCTGCGGCAGGGTGACGTAGCGGAATCGCTGCCAGGAGCCGGCGCCGTCGATGACCGCGGCCTCGTACAGCGACGGCGAGATGGTTTGCAGCCCCGCAAGCAGGGTGATGGCGACGAACGGGATGCCGCGCCAAATATTGGCGGCGATCACCGAGGCGCGGGCGTTGTTCGGATCGCCGAGGAAGTTGATGTACCGGTCGATCAGGCCGAGCTTCTCGAGCGAGTAGCTGATGATCGAGAACTGGGCGTCGTAGAGCCACCAGAACGCGATCGCGGACAGCACCGTCGGCACGATCCAGGGCAGCAGCACGATCGCGCGCAGGAACGCCTTGAACGGGATACGATTGTTCAGGATCAGCGCCAGCCACAGGCCGAGCGCGAACTTGAAGACGCTCGCCACCGTCGTGTACAGGATGGTGTTCCACACCGACAGCCAGAACACCGGGTCGTCGGCCAGGAACACGAAGTTCTCGACGCCGATGAAGATGCCCGGCCGGCCGATGGTGGAGTCGGTGAATCCCAGCCAGATTCCCAAGCCCAGCGGATAGGCGAGGAAGCCCACCAGCACCGCCGCCGCCGGCAACATGCACAGGAAGCTCAACAGCGCCTTGCTGTCGCGCAGCCGCGCGAGCCGGCGCCCGAGCCCGATAACGTCGGGCCCGGGCGCGGCAAGCTCCTGGGCGCGGTCGATCATGCGCCGGTCATGTCCTGCGGTAATAGCGCTCGGCGCGGCGCTGGGCGCGCTGGGCCGCCTCCTTGGGCGTGCGCTGGCCGGCGACCACCTCGGCGAACATGTCGACCAGGACGAAGTCGGCGGCGGTGGCGGCGGAGGCGTAGCCGGAGGAGCCGGCAAAACCGTCCCACAGCGCGCGCTTGAGGTTGTCGCGGAAGGGCGTGTGCTTGGGATCCTCGGTCCACACCGGGTTGCTCTCATAGGCCGCGAGCGGCTGGGTAATGTAGCCGATCGAGGCCTGCTGCCACGGGTCGTACTGGTCCTTCTCCATCAGGAAGCGCAGGTATTCCTTGGCCGCGTTCGGATACGGGCTGTAGGAGAAGATCATCGCCAAGGTGACCAGCGCGCCCTGGGTTGGCCTGCCCACCGGGCCGACCGGCAGGTTGGCGTGCTCGATGTCCTCGGCGATCGCCTTGAGCTTCGCTTCCTCCGAGTTCTTGGCCGCGTAGTAGATCGAGATGCCGTTGAAGGTAAGCCCGATCTGCTCTGACAGGAACGCCTTGTTGTTGTGCGGATCGAGCCACGAGATGGTGCCCGGGATCAGGGTGGCGTAGAGCTCCTTGGCGTATTCGAGCGCGGCCAGGGTTTCCGGGCGCTCGAGCACCACCTGGTCGTTCTCGTCCACGATCATGCCGCCGTGCGACCACAGCAACCATTGGCACACGGCGTTGCCGTCGCCGACCGCGTGGCCGAAGGCGAAGCCGGGCGGGTGGCCCTTGGCGGCGAGCGCTTGGCAGGCGGCGAGGAAGCCGGCGTTGTCGCCGGGCAGCGCCTCGAAGCCGGCCTCGGCGAGCCACGAGCGCCGGTAGACCGTGCACGAGGTCGGCCCGCCCATCGGCAGCGCGATCCAGCGCTCGCCCTTGGTGCCGTATGTGCGGCACACGTCGTACCAGCCGCCATACTTGGCGCCCAGGTAGTCGGCGAGGTCGTTGACGTCGATCAGCTTGTCCGGGAACTGGTGAGGGTCGTCGTTGAAGCCGAGGATGATGTCCGGCCCCTTGCCGACATTGGCGGCGACCGCAGCCTTGGGGCGCAGGTCCTCCCAGGACTCGTTGTCGACGCGCACCGGCACTCCGGTGATCTCGGTGAAGCGGGCGGTATTGGCCGTGAACACGGTCTCGTCGCCCTCGACGAAGCGCTTCCAGCGCAGCACGCGCAGCTCGGCGCCCGCCTCGGGCGTGAATTTGAGCTCTTGCGCGCGCGCCGCGCGCCCCAGCGGCCCAAGGCCGAGCGCGCCGGCGGCGGCAAGTCCCGCGCCGCCCGTCAGCACCCCTCTGCGGGTGATTGTCGCCATGGTTGACCTTCCTTTCGTTGCGGTCCCCTCCGCATTGGCCGCGGGCGCGGCAGGCGCGGCGCTACAGGTGCCCGCCGGTGGCCGCGTCGAACAGGTGCACGGTGCCCGCACGCGGGCTCAGGTGGATCACCTGGCCCGGCTTGAACTGGTGGCGCTCGTCGAACACGGCGCAGATGTCGATGCCGGCCATGCGCGCGAACACCAGGGTGTCGGCGCCGGTCGGCTCGACCACCGAGACCTTGCAGGCGATGCCGCCCTCGCCGTCGGCAAGCTCGAGGTGCTCCGGGCGGACGCCGAACACGACCGCGCCGTCGGCGCGCTCCGGCGCCGGCGCCTGAAGCGGCAGCGCGGTGCCGTCGGCGGCCTCGACCCAGGCGCGCGCGCCGCCGTCGCGGCGCAGCCGGCCGGTGATGAAGTTCATCGCCGGCGAGCCGATGAACGCGGCGACGAACAGGTTGTCGGGGCGGTCGTAGATCGCCAGCGGCTCGCCGACCTGCTCGACCCGGCCGTCGTTGAGCACGACGATCCGGTCGGCCATGGTCATCGCCTCGACCTGGTCGTGGGTGACGTAGACCGAGGTGGTGCGCAGGCGCTGGTGCAACGCCTTGATCTCGGTGCGCATCTGGACGCGCAGCTTGGCATCGAGGTTGGACAGCGGCTCGTCGAACAGGAACACCGCCGGGTCGCGCACGATCGCGCGCCCCATGGCGACGCGCTGGCGCTGGCCGCCGGAAAGCTGGCGCGGATAGCGGTCGAGGTACTCCTCGAGGCCGAGGATGTCGGCGGCGCGGCGCACCTGGCGCTCGATCTCGCCCCGGTCGACGCGCGCGAGCTTGAGGCTGAACGCCATGTTCCCGTAGACGGTCATGTGCGGGTAGAGCGCGTAGTTCTGGAACACCATCGCCACGTTGCGCTCTTTCGGCGGCATCGCGTTGACCACCCGGCGGTCGATCAGGATCTCGCCGCCGGTAACCTCCTCGAGGCCGGCGACCATGCGCAGGAAGGTCGACTTGCCGCAGCCGGAGGGGCCGACGAGCACCACGAACTCCTCGTCGCGGATATCGATGTCGATTCCGTGCAGGACCTCGGTGGCGCCGAACATCTTGCGGACGCCGCGCGCTTCCACCGTCGCCATGGGGACCGTCCCGTGATCGCAGCGGCTGTTGCCTCGCCGATTATGGCGCCCCTGCCCCCGCCGTCACAAGGGCGGCCGCAAGCGAGCTACCCGGCCGCGGTCAGCTGCCGACGGTGAGCGGGCTGACCAGGCGGCGAAGCAGGGCGACGATGCTGAGCGCGGTGATGCGGCCGGTGCGCGGATTGTCCGCGCTGGGCACGTTCTCGATGGTCATCGAGAAGCGGGCGCTGTCGGCCTCGACCTCGATGTGGTGGACGTTGCGGCTGAGCGCCGGGTCGGCCCACACCTCGAGGCGGGTGCGCTCGGGCCCGATGCCGGCGAGGCTCAAGGCGGCGGCGACGTTGACGTTGGCCGGAAAGCCGCGCGCGCCCTCGCCGGCGCTGCCCGCGAACACCTTCAGCGGCGCCGTGAGGCCGTCGAGGCTGATGCCGGCCTCGGCGAGATAGGGCGCGCCGGCGAGCGAGGCCGGCGGCTTGCGCGTGACCATGGTGACCGCGGTGATCTCGCCCTCGGCGGCGGCGCGCACCGCATCGAGGCCGAGCAGGGCGCCGGTCGGCACGACGATCCGCGCGCCGCTCCGCCGGGCAAGCTCGACCAGGTCGGGGTGGGCGAGCAGCTGGCCGACGCTCGCCGGCACCAGGGTGCGACCGGCGGCGAGCACGGGCTCGGCGATGGCGCGGAAGGCGGCCGCCGGCGCGCATTCGACCACGACCTCGGCGTGCTCGGCGAGCCGCGGCGCTGCGCACACCTCGGGCGGGGCGCGGAAATCGGCGACTCGCGCGCGGGCGCGGGCCAGGTCGCGCGCCGCCACCGCGACCAGCGCCAGCCCGTCGATGCCGGCGTCGAGCCGGCGCGCGACCGCCATGCCGATGGCGCCGAGGCCGGCAATGCCGACCCGCAGCGCACCAGGGCTCGCCTCCACCATTCCCGTCCGCCCCCCGCAGCCCGGCCGATTGTTGGTAGGTTCGCGCTTACGCTAAGGTAGCCGCGCAAGAGGAGGCAAGCTGCGATGCGGACAGCCGGCTGGGCGATCCGGGTGCTGGCGGCGGCGGTGCTGTGGACGGGCGCGGGCGCCGCGGGGGCGCTCGACATGCCGTGCCGCACGGCGCGCCTGATCGTGCCGTGGGCGCCGGGCGGGGAGACCGCGATCAACTTCGAGCTGATCGCCGATGCGGTCAACCGAAGCGGCGTCTCGCCGCGCCTGCAGGTGGTCACGATTCCCGGCCAGGGCGGCAACAAGGGCGCCAAGGTCGCGCGCGACGCCAGGCCCGACGGCTGCACCCTGTTCGCGCTGCATCAGAGCGCGATCACCAGCTACCTGAGCGGGCGGGTCGACTTCACCTGGGACGCGTTCGAGCCGGTGGCGCTGTTGACCGGCACGCCGTCGATGATCGGCGCCCGCCCGGGCGCGTCCTATGCCGACCTCGCCGGGCTGATCGCCGCCGCCCGCGCCGCGCCGCAGACCGTGCTTGCCGGCAGCACCCTCGGCTCGACCAGCCACTTCCTGTTCCTGCTGCTCGAGAAGGCGGCCGGCATCAAGCTCAAGCACGTCTCCTACGACGGCACCCGCGAGCGGCTGACCGCGCTGCTCGCCCAGACCATCGACGTGGGCGAGATCAACGTGGTCAGCGCCAAGGAGTACCTCGACGACGACGCGCTCAAGGCGCTCGGCATCGCCACCGCGGCGCGCGATCCGCTGGCGCCCGAGGTGCCGACGCTCGCCGAGCAGGGCGTCGACATCACCTTCGGCACCGACCGCGGGGTGGTCCTGCCCAAGGGCGCGGCGGGCGAGGTCGTGGCATTCTGGGAGCGCGCCTTCCTCGACGCCCTCGCCGGGCCTGAGCTCCGGCGCGCGCTCGAGGCCAAGGGCAACACCATCATCGGCCAGGGCGCCGAGGCCTACCGCGCCGCCCTCGCCGCCGAGTTCGCCGCGCTCGAGGCCGCCGCCGCCGAGGCCGGCCTGTACCGGCGCTAGCGCGCCCTCCGGTCGCATTGACCTGCGATTCCGCCGCCGCGCTCGGGCTGGTCGCGCTGTGCGCGGCGCTGATCGCGGCGACCTTCGACATCCGCGAGACCAACTACGCCACCCCCGGCGCCGAGGTGTGGCCGCGGATCGTGCTCGCCTGGCTGTCGGCGCTGACCCTGGTCTATCTGGCGCGCTCGCTGGTGCGCGCCCGGCGCGCGCGCGGGCCCGAGGCGGAGCCAAGACCGGGTCTGCCCGCCAACGTCGCCTGGTGCTTCGCCCTGTTCGCCGCGTTCCTGCTGGCGCTGCCCTATGCCGGCATGCTGGTCGCCGGCATCGGCTTCGTGTTCGCGGCGCTGTGCGTGATGGGCCGGCGCGACCGCCGCGCGCTCGCCCGTCACGCCGCGATCGCGGTGGCCTCTGTCGGCACGGTGTGGGCGGCGTTCACCTACGCGCTCGGCGTCATGCTGCCGGCGGGCGAGCTGCTCGGGGCATGGTAGCGGGCCGGGGCGGACGCTGATGCAGGGCGCGGACATCCTGGCCGCGGCGGCGAGCGTGCTCGACCCGCTCACCCTCGCGCTCCTCGCCATCGGCGTCGCCGCCGGCCTGATCGCCGGCGCGATCCCCGGCTTCACCATCGCCATGGCGGTGGTGCTGACCTTGCCCTTCACCTTCGGCATGGCGCCGATCCAGGGGCTCGCGACCATGATCGGGGTGTTCGTCGGCGGCCTGTCCGGCGGGCTGATGGCGGCGATCCTGACCGGCATCCCGGGCACGCCGTCGGCGGTCGCGACCACCTTCGACGGCTTCCCGATGGCGCGCGGCGGCCGGCCGGGGCTGGCGCTCGGCATCGGCGTGTGGGCGTCGTTCGCGGGCGGCCTGATCAGCGCCGTGATCCTGGTGACCTTGGCCCCGGTGCTCGCCAGGATCGGGCTCGAGTTCGGCCCCTGGGACTACTTCGCGCTGATCGCCTTCGCGCTCACCATCACCGCGAGCCTGGCCGGCGAGGACATCCTCAAGGGCCTGATCGCGGGCGCGCTCGGCCTGCTCGCGGCCACCGTCGGCGAGGACAACATCAACGGCGTCGCCCGCTTCACCTTCGGCATCGACGCCCTGCACCAGGGCTTCGCCTACCTGCCGGTGCTGATCGGGCTGTTCGCCTTCAGCCAGCTGATGAGCGACGTCGCCGATCCGGTGCGCGCGCGGAGCCCGCTGCTCGATGTGCCGCGGGCCGCGGTGCGCATCCGGCACCGCCAGGCGATCCGCACCGTGGCCGGCGAGTGGGCGACGCTGGTCCGGTCCTCCCTGATCGGGGTGTTCACCGGCATCCTGCCGGCCGCCGGCAGCTCGATCTCGAACATCCTCGCCTACGACCAGGCCAGGAAGGCGTCGGCGCACCCGGAGCAGTTCGGCACCGGCATTCCGGCCGGAATCGTCGCCTCCGAGTCGGCCAACAACGCCACCGCCGGCGGCGCGCTGATCACCATGATGGCGCTCGGCATCCCGGGCGACATCGTCACCGCGGTGATGCTGGGGGCGCTGTTGATCCACGACGTGGTGCCGAGCCCGTCGTTCATCGCCGATGCGCCGGTGCTGGCCTACGGCATCTTCATTGCCTTCTTCCTCGCCCATTTCGTCATGATCGCGCTGCAGGCGGTGTGCCTGCGCGGCTTCCTGCTGGTCACGCGGGTGCCGATGTACGTGCTGGCGGCGGTGATCCTGGCCTATTGCGCGGTCGGCGTGTTCGCGCTCAACAACGTCGATTTCGACCTCTGGACCTTGCTGCTGTTCGGCCTCGCCGGCACCGGCCTGCGCGCGCTCGGCTTGCCGCTGGCGCCGATGATCCTCGGCGTGGTGCTGGGCACCACCGCCGAGGTCAACCTGTCGCGGGCGCTGACCATCAGCGACGGCGCCGCCCAAGCGGCGGCCGACTTCGTGACCCGGCCGTGGTCGCTCTTGTTCCTGATCCTGGCGGCCTTCTCGGCCGCCTTCCCCTGGTACCAGGCGGCGCGCGCCCACGCCCGGCCCTGGACCCGGCTGTACCTGCCGGCGATGGCGGTCGCGGTCTCAGGCCCCCTGTTCCTGATGGACGGCTGGTTCAGGCCGCTGGTCGGGGCCGGCCTGCTGGTGGCCGGGCCGTGGCTCGTCTGGCGGCGCCTGGTCCGCGCCTGAAGCCCGGCCGCGGGGCTTGAACGGCGGCGCAGGGCGGCGTATTCCGGCCGCGCACGGGTATGGTAGACTCACGCCGAGGCCCGGCCCTGCGCGGCTTGCTACCCCGTTCGTCGACCGATCCGGAAAGGACGTCCGCATGGCCTCTGGAGGATTCGATTTCTGCCTCGGCATCGGCGGCGCCGCCGGTCAGGGCATCGCCACGCCCGGCAACGTGCTGGCCCGCATCTTCGCCCGCCGCGGCATCCACCTGAGCGCGTACAACGCCTACCAGTCGATCATCCGCGGCGGCCACATCCTGTTGACCATGCGCGCCAGCGCCGAGCCCCGGCACAGCCACGGCGACCGGCTGGACCTGCTGATCTGCCTCAACCAGGACACCATGGACCGCCACCTCGGCCTGATGGGCAAGGGCGCGCGGGTGGTGTTCAACGCCGATGCCATCAAGCCCGGCAAGGCCGCGAGCGGGGTCCAGATGTGCCCGCTGCCGGTCGCCGAGCTGTCCGGGAACAGCCGCAACAAGCTGGTCCAGAACGTCGCCTCGCTGGGTGCGGTGGCGAGCCTGCTGGGCCTGAGCTTCGACATCCTCGAGGCGGCGCTCAGCCAGCAGTTCGGCGGCAAGGGCGGCGGTGCGGTCGACGAGAACGTGGCCGTCGCCAGGGCCGCGTTCGATCACGCCGCGGCCAGCTTCGAGCCGCTGGCCGAGCCGATCCCCGAGGGCACCAGGCCGCTCGGGGTGTGGACCGGCAACGACGCGCTGGCCATGGGCGGCGCCGCCGCCGGGGTCAAGTTCTACTGCGCCTACCCGATGAGCCCGTCGACCGGCGTGCTCCACTGGATGGCCCGCCACGCCCGCGACCTCGGCATCATGGTCCGCCAGGGCGAGGACGAGATCGCGGTCGCCAACATGGTGATCGGCGCCGCCCAGGTCGGCTGCCGGGCGATGTGCGCGACCTCGGGCGGCGGCTTCGCGCTGATGACCGAGGCGATCGGCAGCGCCGGGATGATGGAGATCCCGGCGGTGTTCATCAACGTCCAGCGCGCCGGCCCGTCCACCGGGGTGCCGACCAAGACCGAGCAGGGCGATTTGTGGCAGGCGCTGGGCGCGAGCCAGGGCGACTTCCAGCGCTTCATCGTCGCGCCGACCGACGCGCTCGACGGCTTCAACACCCTGCCCGAGCTGTTCAACCTGTGCGACCGCCACCAGTGCCCGGGGATCCTGATCTCGGACCTGCTGATCTCGGAGGGCACGTTCACGGTCGATCCCGAGGCGCTCGACCTGCAGCCCGCGATCGAGCGCGGCGAGGTGATCACCGAGGGCCGCGTCGACGGCGCCTATCGCCGCTATCTCGACACCGACAGCGGCATCTCGCCGCGCGCGCTGCCCGGGGTCGAGGGCTACGTGCACGTGGTCGCGACCGATGAGCACGACCAGGACGGGGTGCTGATCAGCGACGAGTTCACCAACCCGATCAAGCGCCGCCAGATGGTCGAGAAGCGGGCGCGCAAGTTCGACGGCGTGGCCGAGCGGATCGCGCCGCCGGCGCTGATCGGGCCCGCGGACGCGGACGTCACCCTGGTCGGCTGGGGCTCGACCAAGGGCGTGATCCGGGACGCGATGGCGGCGCTCGCCGACGCCGGCATCTCCGCCAACCAGCTGCCGGTGAAATGGATCGTGCCGTTCCACGCCGCCGAGGTCGGCCGCATCCTGGCCGAGGCCAAGCGCGTGGTGGTGGTCGAGAACAACCATTCCGGGCAGTTCTACCGCTACCTGCGCAGCGAGACCGGCCTCGCCGTCGACGGGCACATCCGCAAGTACGATGGCGAGCCGTTCATGCCGCACCATATCGTCGAGGGCGTGCAGGCGCTGCTCGCCGGCGAGACCGACCGCTACGTGCCCGAGCACGAGATCATGGTTTGAGGGTGAGCAAATGGCAGGCGTAGCGATCGAGGCGGTCGAGGCCGAGCGGCTGACGGCCAAGGACTTCAAGGGCAAGGTCGATCCCGACTGGTGCAAGGGCTGCGGCGACTTCGGGGTGCTCAACGCGCTCCAGCGCGCCTGCGCCGAGCTCGGCCTCAAGCCGCACGAGATCCTGGTGGTCAGCGGCATCGGCTGCTCGTCGAACCTGCCCGGGTACTTCAACGCCTACGGCATGCACACGCTGCACGGGCGCACGCTGGCGGTGGCGACCGGTGCCAAGCTCGCCAATCACGCACTGACCGTGATCGCGACCGGCGGCGACGGCGACGGCTTCGGCATCGGCGGCAACCACTTCACCCACACCGCCCGGCGCAACGTCGACCTCACCTATATCGTCATGGACAACCAGATCTACGGCCTGACCACCGGCCAGGTGTCGCCGACCAGCATGCGCAAGATGCGCACCAAGAGCACCCCGTTCGGCAGCGTCGAGGGGCCGCTCAACCCGATCACGTCGGCGATCATGAACGGCGCCACCTTCGTCGCCCGCGGCTTCAGCGGCGATCCGAAATACTTAAGCGACATGATCATGCGCGCGATCCGCCACCGCGGGTTCGCGTTCATCGACGTGTTCAGCCCGTGCGTCACCTTCAACCACGACAACGACTTCGCGTTCTTCAAGGAGCGGGTGAAGCGGCTCGACGACGACGGCCACGACAGAAGCGACTGGAAGGCGGCGTGCGAGAAGGCGATGGTCTGGGACGACGTCATCTATACCGGGGTGTTCCTTGAGCGCACCGACGAGCCCTCGCTCGGCGAGCAGGAGCCGGTGCTCGCCGCCGGCCCGCTCAGCAGCCGCCCGCCGGGCCTGACCAAGGAGCAGGCGAACGGCATCATCGCGCGCATGATGTGAGGGCGCGGCGCGCGCGCCCTATTTGATCAGCTCGCCCAGGCCCCAGACCGGTACCGCCCGGCCGCCGACGGTCAGCTCGCCGGTGACCAGCGTCATGGCGAAGCCGCCGATCAGCCAGTTGCCGAAGCTCCGCCGGTCGCGCGCGACCAGAGTGAGCCGCGCCGCCGGCGCATCGGGCCAGCCGCCCGACCAGGCGCTCGCCCAACGGTAGACGCCGAGCGCCTGGTCGCTGTCCTCGACCGTGAGCTCGGCGTCGGCGAGGCGTCGCGCACGCCCGTTGAGGACCGCGAAGCCGTCGACCTCGCGCCTGCCGTCCGCGTCCTGGCTTTGCAGGTACACGTCGTCCCCGCCGGCGCCGACCGTCTCGCCGGCGACCAGGTAGAAGCTCTGCCAGTCGTTCCAGGTGCTCCAATAGGTGCGCGCGAGCCGGTTCCAGCCGTCGAAGCGGACGAACTCGTAGATCACCCGCCCGTCGAGCCTGCGCCCCTGCCAGGCGAGCGTCGCCGCGGCCGAGCCGAGCCGGCGGGCGCGCGCGCCGGTCGAGTCGCTCATGCGAATCTCGATCGGCCGGGTGGTCAAGG
Organism: Alphaproteobacteria bacterium; assembly: GCA_036398035.1. Classification (GTDB taxonomy): domain Bacteria; phylum Pseudomonadota; class Alphaproteobacteria; order UBA7887; family UBA7887; genus DASWHU01. The sequence continues at coordinate 17,916 of DASWHU010000362.1, forward strand.
TGAGCGCATTCGGCTCGCTCAGGATGGTCACCCCGTCCGCGGGCGTGCCCGAGTACCGGAAGTCCGCCGACTCGGGCACGTCGTCGAGCACGCGCGCGGCGTTGGCATAGGGGCCGGAGCCGGCGAGGTCCACCCAGCCTGCCGCGTCGTCGTAGAGCGCGGCGAACAGCTCGGCCTGGAAGTCGTCGCCGTCGCGCCCGCGGTTGGCATCCAGCGCGAACGCGACCCGGCCCGCCGCATCGGCGCCGACGAACGAGTAGTAGTCGGAGACATAGGCGAGGTCGTCCTCGCCCGCGCCGCCGGCCCGGCAGCCGGCGGCCACCAGCAGCGCGACGGCAAATGCCGATCGCCTTGCCCGCGTCATCGCCGGCGCGCTCAGAACTGGACGCGCTGGGTGAGGCAGCCGTCGACGATCAGGTTGGTGCCGGTGACGAAGCTCGCCGCGGGGCTGGCCAGGAACGCGGCCGAGCGCGCGACCTCGTCCGGGGTGCCCATGCGCCCCATCGGGTTGCGGGCGAGCGCGCGCTTGAACAGCTCCGGGCTCTGCTGCTCGCGCTGGTGCCAGACGCCGCCCTTGAAGTAGATGGTGCCGGGCGAGACCGAGTTGGCGCGCACGCCTTTCGCCGCGAGCTCGTGGGCGAGGTTGGAGACGTAGGTGATCAGCGCCGCCTTCAAGGCGTTATAGGGACGCACGCCGCCGAACGCCTCGAGGGCGGCGACCGACGAGATGGCGACGATGGCGCCGGCGTGCGAGCGCTCGAGATACGGCAGCGCGGCCTCAACCGCGTTGAAGGTGCCGAGGATGTCGCCGTCGAACGCCTGCCGCCAGCCGGCCTCGTCGAGGCTGGTGCCGAAGCCTGAGACATTGGCGACCAGGATGTCGATGCCGCCGAGCTCGGCCGCGGCCGCGTCGCACCATGCCTTGAGCGCCGCCGCATCGCGCACGTCGGCCGCGCCGCCGGTGGCGTTGACGCCCTTGGCCTTGAGCGCGGCGACCGCGGGCGCGATCGCGCCCCCGCCGCGCGCGCAGATGCCGACGTGGCAGCCCTCGCCCGCCAGCAGCTCGGCGATCGCCCGGCCGATGCCGCGCGTGCCGCCGGTGACCACCGCCTTCAAGCCGCCCAAGCCCAGATCCATCGCCTCCCCTCCCCGGTTCGCGCCGCGGCCGAGCCTAGCGGCATATGGCGGTCAGAACCAAGTGGCCTTGTCGACCACGTTGCGGAGCGCCCGCCCCTGGTCGAAGCGGCGGCAGTTGTCGAGGA
>DASWHU010000363.1:0-3371 GCA_036398035.1 Alphaproteobacteria bacterium
GGCTGGCAACGGCAAGATGAAGCTAGTAGACAGGTGGAATTATCACAACGAGTTGGGCGCGCAGGTCCCCCTCCAGGCCTTGCGCGTCATGTATGCCGCGTCTGGAAAACAGCCTGCCGCATGCTTGCTCTGCGATCAGCGCCCTGTGATAGAGCATGGCCTATACTGGATGACGCCCTCGACGCTGGATGAGGGAAGGTATCTGACCGCCATCCTCAACAGCGAGACGGCGCGAGCGCGGGGAGAGCGGTATCAGGCTCGCGGCCAATTCGACGTGCGTCATTTCGACAAAGTCCCGTTCAACCAGCCGATCCCGCGCTTCGACGGTGGAAACGAACTCCATGTCGCCCTTGCCGAGGCGGCGGGGCGCGCCGAGAAGATCGCCGCCAAAGTGGAGCTTCCCAAGGGAGTCAAATTCCAGCGCGCCCGTGGTCTCGTCCGCGCCGCGCTGGCGGAGGCGAGGATCTCGCAGCGCATCGACGATCTCGTGGCGGAGCTGCTCGATGCCGTATGATCGGCGCCGGCAAACGATTGGCAATGCCCGGGCCGCTGTGCTGTAAAGTCGGGATGCAAAAGGAACGGGGAATCCTCATGGCCAGCGCCCGCACCGTCGCCCTCGCCCTCGCCGCGCTCGCGGCCCTCGCCGCGGGGCGTCCGGCCGCGGCCGAGATCAGGCTCGACCTGATCCGCCTGCCCGCGGGCTTCGCGATCGAGGTCTACGCCGAGGGCGTGGCCAATGCGCGCGCGATGGCGCTGGGCGCGCGCGGCACGGTGTTCGTCGGCTCGCGCGCGGCGGGCAACGTCTACGCGCTGGTCGATGAGGACGGCGACCAGCGCGCCGATAAGGGCTGGCTGATCGACAGCGGCCTCGACATGCCGAGCGGCATCGCCTTCCACGACGGCGCGCTCTATGTCGGCGCGGTCAGCCGCATCCTGCGCTACGACGACATCGAGGCCCGCCTCGCCGACCCGCCGCCCCCGGCGGTGGTCACCGACCGCCTGCCGGACAGCTCGCACCACGGCTGGAAGTATCTCGCCTTCGGCCCCGACGGAAAGCTGTACGTGCCGGTCGGCGCGCCGTGCAACGTCTGCGATCCGGATTCGCCGTTCGCCAGCATGCTGCGCATGAACGCGGACGGCAGCGGCGCCGAGGTCTTCGCCCGCGGCATCCGCAACTCGGTCGGCTTCGACTTTCACCCTGAGACCGGCGAGCTGTGGTTCACCGACAACGGCCGCGACATGCTGGGCGACGACCGCCCGCCGTGCGAGCTCAACCGGGCGCGCGCGCCGGGCCTCCATTTCGGATTCCCGTTCTGCCACGGCGGCGTGATCCAGGACCCGGAGTTCGGCCGCGGGCGCTCCTGCGCCGAGTTCGAGCCGCCGGCGCAGCCGCTCGGGGCCCATGTCGCGCCGCTGGGCATGAAGTTCTACACTGGCACCATGTTCCCGCCCGCCTATCGCGGCCAGGTGTTCATCGCCGAGCACGGCTCGTGGAACCGCAGCCGCAAGATCGGCTACCGGGTGAGCCTGGTGCGCATCGATCCGGCCGGCGCTGCGACCGCCTACGAGCCGTTCGCCGAGGGCTGGCTGCAAGGCCAGGACAATTGGGGCCGGCCCGCCGACGTGCTGGTCATGCCCGACGGCGCGCTGCTGGTCTCGGACGACCAGGCCGGCGCCATCTATCGCATTTCTTTCGGGAGCTGACGCGCGATGCCCGGTCCCGACGCGACTCGGTCGGCGACGGTGAGCGCCACCGTCGCCGACGCGATCGCGGCAACGCTCGCGTCCTACGGCGTGCGCCGGCTGTTCGGCGTGCCCGGCGGCGGCTCGAGCCTCGAGCTGATCGAGGCCTGCGCGCGCCGCGACATCCGCTACGTGCTCACCCACACCGAGTGCGCGGCGGCGATCATGGCCGCGGTCACAGGCGAGCTGACCGGCACCCCCGGCGTGGTCTCGGTCGGCCTCGGCCCGGGCGCGGCGAGCGTCGTCAACGGCGTCGCCTATGCCGCGCTCGACCGCGCGCCGGTGCTGGTGGTGGCCGACAGCTACCGCCCCGGCGACCACGACTTCATCAGCCACCAGCGCATCGACCAGCAGGCGATCCTGGCGCCGCTGGTCAAGGCGTCGGCGCGCGCCGCACCCGCGCACGCCGCGGCCGCGGTGGCGGCGCTGCTCGAGCGGGCGCTGGCGCCGCCGGTCGGGCCGGTGCTGCTCGAGCTGTCGGCGATCGACGCCGGCGCGACCGCGACCGACGCGGCGCCGCCGGCGCGCCGGAAGGCGGCCGAGCCGGACATCCGGCGACGTGGCGGCGGCGCGGACGCTGATCGCAGGCGCGCGCCGCCCGGCCCTCGTCGCCGGCATCCAGACCCGCGCGCGCGGCGCGGCCGAGGTCGCCCGGCTCGCCGACGCGCTCGCCTGCCCGGTGCTGACCACCTACAAGGCCAAGGGGGTCTACCCGGACGGCGGCGCGCGCCACGCCGGCCTGTTCACCGGCGCGCGCACCGAGGCGCAGTGGCTCGCCGACTGCGATCTCTTGATCCTGTACGGCGTCGACCCGATCGAGCTGGTCGCCTCGCCGTGGCCCTACAAGATGGCGGTGCTCGAGCTCGCCGAGGTCGAGATCAGGCCCCACTACACGACGCCCAAGGCATCCGTGTTCGGGCCGCTGCCGCGGCTCGCCGAGGCGGTGGTCGCGAGCGCGCGCGCGGCCAACTGGCCGACCTCGCCCAGGCCGCAGGCGCTGCCCGAGCCGGCGCTCGACGGCCTGTCGCCGCACGCGGTGGCGCGCGCGCTCGCCCGCGCCGCGCCCGCGGGTGCGCGGCTTGCGGTCGATGCCGGCGCCCACATGCTGCCCGCGATGGCCCATTGGCCGGCGCGGGCGCCGTTCGGCGTGCTGATCTCGAACGGCATCTCGACCATGGGCCTCGCGCTGCCCGCAGCCATCGCCTCCGCGCTCGAAGAGCCTGAGCGGCCGGTGGTGGTGATGACCGGCGACGGCGGGCTCGCCATGTGCCTGGCCGAGCTCGCCACCTGCGCGCGCGAGCGCCTGGGCGTGACCGTGGTGGTGTTCAACGACGGCGCGCTCAAGCTGATCGACGTCAAGCAGCAACAGCGCGGGTTCGCGACCCGCGGCGTGCGCTACCCGCCGCTCGACTTCGCCCGCATCGCCGAGGGCGCGGGCATGCGCGGCGTGCGAGTCGAAACCGAGGCCGCGCTGGAGGCGGCGATCGAGGTCGCCTTCGACGGCCTGCCTGCGCGAAGCCGAAGCGGCGTCGCTTCGGCGAAGGCAGGCGGCGGCGCGACCCTGATCGACGCGCGCATCGACGCCGGCGGCTACCGCGCGATGTTCGAGGCGATCCGCGGCGCACCCG
>DASWHU010000364.1:0-4835 GCA_036398035.1 Alphaproteobacteria bacterium
CAGTCCTTTGGCGAGGGGGACAAGCCGATCCTCACTGCCTCGATCGTGATGCAGTTCGAGGCGGGCATCGCGGACAACGACAAGCCCAACGGCCAGGACGTCATCGGCACCACCAACGGCAAGCGCGACGGCAAGTTCGTCGGCGGCCGGTTCGCCGAGATCTGGTTCCAGGGCGAGCTGACCGCGGACAACGGCCTGGTCTACGGCGCGCGCATCTCGCTCGCCGCCGACACGCCGACCCGGACCAACACCTATCCGGGCCGCAAGTACATCTGGCTGTCGGGCGGCTGGGGCAGCATCGAGCTGGGCGACTGGATCGGCCCCGCCTCGGGTCTGGCGATCAACCCGATGGCGCAGGAAGTGTCGGGCAACGGCCTGTTCGACCATGCCGCGACCGAATACATCAAGATCCCGAACAGCGGCCTGACGCCTCCGGGCGACTTCCAGGTGTTCAACGGCAACTACCTCGGCTGGTTCGTCGCCGACTTCGGCACAAAGGTCAGCTACTACTCGCCCAAGATCGCCGGCTTCCAGGCCGGTGCCTCGTACTCGCCGACCACCGACAACATCGGCCAGAGCCTGTCGAACCGCGGCGGCACCGCCCAGGCACTCAACAACAACGGCGGCTTCTCCGACGCGGTCGGCCTGGGCGTGCGTTATGACGGGGACTTCAGCGGCCTGACCTTCGGCGCGGCGTGGACTGCCGTCTACGGCAATGCCGACGACACCACATCGTGCTCGGCGCTGGCGGGCGGCGCGACCACCGGCACCTGCACCGGCATTCAGCATTTCAAGCGCGACGACCTGGCCACCTGGAACATCGGCGCCAAGGTCGGCTATGCGGGCTTCATCCTGGCCGGCAACTACTACGACGACGACGGCTCGGGCTTCCGCGAGATCGAGCAAGCCCAGGTGAACGGTTGGACCGTCGTCGGCACCTACGAGACCGGCCCGATCAAGATCGGCCTCAACTACATGACCATGGAAGTCGAGCACAACGCCCTGTGGGCGGCCCGGACCGGGTTCGGCACCGCCGGCACGATCGCGGCGCCGATTGGGGCACGCAACGCCATCAACACGTTCGCGCTCCCGTTCACGGCGGGCGTGACCGGCGACCGGACCGTGGTCGATTCGTACAACGCCGAGGGCTTCGGCGGCGGCGTCGGCTACCAGTTGGCGCCGGGCCTCAAGCTCTACGCGGACATCGGCTACTTCGACTTCGACGCGCCGATTCCGGAGCTCGAGAACAACGGCATCGTCGGCTACGGCGGCATCTACGTCAGCTTCTGACGCGCCTGTCCGTTCGACGGATCGGAAGGGGTGGCGGGCCTTGTCCGCCACCCCTTTTTCCGTGCCCGCGCGGGCCGGCGCCATTGCCCCTTGTTGATTTGTGCGGCGGCGGGCATAGAATGGCGGCCATGAGGCACCTGTGTCTGTCCGTGGCCCTGATTGGCTTGGCGATCGCGACTGCCGGTTGCGGCGACACCGACGTGCCGGTCGAGGCGACCTACCCGTCCGACAACCCGCGACCGCCCGGAACGCTGCTGGGCAAGAACCAGCAGACCTATTACGAGGGCAACAGCCTGTTCGGCGGCGACGGCATCGTGCTGTTCGGCGGCCCCAACTACGAGCCCGACCGCAGCGACGGCGCCGGCATCGGGGTGAACTCCTTCCTGTGGCGCGCCTCGCTCGATACCTTGTCGTTCATGCCGCTGGTCTCGGCCGACCCGTTCGGGGGCGTGATCATCACCGACTGGTACACCCCGCCCCAGGCGCCCGACGAGCGGTTCAAGGTTTCCGCGTTCATCCTCGACCGCTCCTTGCGCGCCGACGGCGTACGCGTGTCGGTGTTCCGCCAGACCCAGCAGTCGCCGGGCAACTGGGTCGATGCGCCGCTCGCCGAGAGCATGGCCACCGACCTCGAGAACGCGATCCTGGCGCGCGCGCGCCAGATGCGCATCCGCACCCTCGCCAGCCAGTAGCGCTCCGCCGGCGCGCCGCGCCAAGGGCAATGGCAGTTGACGATTGTCCGATGCCCTGCGACGTCTTTGGGCACGCTGAGGTGCAGCCTTCGAGACGCCCTCTTACGAGGGCTCCTCAGGCTGAGGAGCGCCGAAGGCGCGTCTCGAAGCCTCCGCGCCTCCGCGTGAACCGAGTGACCGGCGGTCATCAGGCACCGCGCTGCGCGCGTGGCGATGACGTTTTCTCAATACCCTCTGTGACCTCTGTGCACTCTGTGGTTTATCTTTGAATCGGCATGAGCGAAGCGCGGCGATGAGCCGATACGACCCCCAGTCAACCGAGGCCAAGTGGCAGCGCGCGTGGCACGATGCGGGCGCGTTCCGCACCGGCCGCCACGGCGACCGGCCGCCCTACTACGTGCTCGAGATGTTCCCCTACCCGTCGGGGCGCATCCACATGGGCCACGTGCGCGTCTACACCCTCGGCGACCTGCTCGCCCGCTACAAGCGCGCGCGCGGCTTCGACGTGCTGCACCCGATGGGCTGGGACGCGTTCGGCATGCCGGCCGAGAACGCGGCGATGGAGGAGGGCGTCCATCCCGCCACGTGGACCTGGTCGAACATCGAGGTGATGCGCGGCCAGCTCAAGTCGATGGGGCTGTCCTACGACTGGACGCGCGAGCTTGCGACCTGCTCGCCCGACTACTATCGCCACGAGCAGAGGATGTTCCTCGACCTGCTCGCCGCGGGCCTGGCCTACCGCAAGCAGGCGTGGGTCAACTGGGACCCGGTGGACAAGACCGTGCTCGCCAACGAGCAGGTGATCGAGGGCCGCGGCTGGCGCTCGGGCGCGCCGGTCGAGCGGCGCCTGTTGCCGCAGTGGCTGTTCCGCATCACCGCCTTCGCCGACGACCTGCTGGATTCGTTGGCGCGGCTCGACCGCTGGCCCGACTCGGTGCGCACCATGCAGGCCAACTGGATCGGCCGCTCCGACGGCGCTGTCGTGCGCTTCCGCCTGGCCGGGCGCGAGGGCCGGCTCGAGGTGTTCACCACCCGCCCCGACACCATATTCGGCGCGAGCTTCGTTGCCATCGCGCCCAACCATCCGCTCGCCGCCGAGCTTGCCCGCTTTGATGCGGCGCTCGCCGGCTTCATCGAGGACTGCAACCGCATCGGCACCTCGGAGGCCGCGCTCGAGACCGCCGAGAAGCAGGGCTTTCGCACCGCGCTCGAGGCCCTGCACCCGTTCCGCGCCGGCCTGCGCCTGCCGGTCTACGTCGCCAACTTCGTGCTCATGGAGTATGGCTCGGGCGCCATCTTCGGGGTGCCCGCGCACGACCAGCGCGACCTCGAGTTCGCCCGCAAGTACGCGCTCCCGGTGCGCATCGTCGTCCGCCCGCGCGACGCGGGCGAGGACTTCGCCATCGACGGCGAGGCCTATGCCGGCGACGGCGTGGCGGTCAACTCGGACTTCCTCGACGGGCTCTCGGTCGCCGACGCCAAGGGCGCCGTGACCCGCCGTCTGGCCGCGGCCGGCGACGGCGAGGCGCGCACCAGCTATCGCCTGCGCGACTGGATCGTCTCGCGCCAGCGCTACTGGGGCTGCCCAATCCCGGTCATCCATTGCCCGGGGTGCGGCATCGTGCCGGTGCCCGCGGCCGACCTGCCGGTGACCTTGCCCGAGGACGTCACCTTCGATGAGCCCGGCAACCCGCTCGACCGCCACCCGAGCTGGAAGCACGTCGCCTGCCCGACCTGCGGCAGCGCGGCCGTGCGCGATACCGACACGTTCGATACCTTCGTCGATTCGTCGTGGTACTTCGCCCGCTTCGCCTCGCCGCACGCCGAGCTGGCGCTGGAGCCGCAGGCGATGCGCCGCTGGCTGCCGGTCGACCAGTATGTCGGCGGCATCGAGCACGCGATCCTGCACCTGCTGTACTCGCGCTTCTTCATGCGCGCGCTCAGGCAGTGCGGCTACATCGACTTCGACGAGCCGTTCGCCGGCCTGCTCGCCCAAGGCATGGTGTGCCACGAGACCTACCGCGAGGGGCGCAGCTGGCTCTATCCCGAGCAGGTCGAGCGCGGCGCGGACGGCAGCGCCCGCCGCCGCGATACCGGCGCGGCGGTCACCGTCGGGCGCTCGGAGAAGATGAGCAAGTCGCGGCGCAACGTGATCGACCCGGCCGACATGATCGCCCGCTACGGTGCCGATACCGCGCGCCTGTTCATGCTCTCCGACAGCCCGCCCGAGCGCGCGCTCGAGTGGACCGCGGCCGGCATCGACGGCGCCTTCCGCTACGTGCAACGGCTGTGGCGCCTCGTCGCCGAGCCGCCGGCGGCGCTGGCGCCGCGCGGGACCGCGATGGCGAATCGGCTCACGCCCGCCGGCCTCGAGCTCCGCCGCGCCGTGCACCGAACGATCGCCGCCGTGACCGACGACATCGAACGGTTCCACTTCAACAAGGCGGTCGCACGCGTGCGCGAACTGACCAACGCCGTCGCCTCGTTCGAGGTCTCGGCCGCCGATGCGGGCGCGGTGTTGCGCGAGGCGCTCGAGACGCTGGTGCTGCTGATCGGGCCGATGACGCCGCATCTCGCCGAGGAGCTGTGGCGAGCGCTCGGCCATGACCGGTTCCTGTGCGACCAGCCCTGGCCCGCGGCGGATCCCGCGCTGGTCGCGGTCGAGACCGTGGTGATCGCGGTCCAGGTCAACGGCAAGAAGCGCGCCACGGTCGAGGTCGTCGCCGGCAGCGACGCCGGCACCGTCGAGGCGCGCGCGCTGGCCGAGCCCAACGTCGCGAGCTTCATCGCCGGCAAGCCGATCCGCAAGGTCATCGTCGTGCCCGACCGCATCGTCAATGTGGTGGTCTAGAC
>DASWHU010000365.1:0-3848 GCA_036398035.1 Alphaproteobacteria bacterium
CCGGGGCGGAACAGCTCGGCATCGACGCCGCGCGACCACGTGCGCAGGTTGGCGAAGCCGTGCCCGGCAAGCTCGCGGCGCAGGGTCTCGGTCGCCACCATCACCGCCCGCGACGGCGCATGGAACCAGCGCATCGCGGCATAGCCCCAACGGAGCGGCACCGGCAGCCGGGCGGCCAGGTATTCGGGGAAGCGGGTCGCGTAGCTGGTGGTGAACGGGAGGGCGCGGCGCACCAGCAGGTTGCGCGCGGCGAGGCCGAGCGGGCCCTCGGTGGCGAGGTGGACGGCATCGGGCCGGACCTTCTCGAGCACCGCCCGCAGCCGGCGCCCGGGGAACACGGCGAGCGGGATCTGCGGGTAGCTCGGGCAGGGGACGGTCCGGAACCGGTCGGGCGAGACCACGTCGACCCGGTGCCCCTTGGCCTCGCACTGCGCGCGCACCTGGGCGAAGGTGCGGGCGACGCCGTTGACCAGCGGTGCCCAGGCGTCGGTGACCAGGAGGATGTTCATGCCGCCGCGGCGCGCGCCACGGGCTGGGCGGCGGGCTCGGCCCAGTGGACGATCTCGATCTGGCCGGAGGCGTCCTCGACCGCAGCGGTGCAGCTCTCGACCCAGTCGCCGTCGTTGACGTAGAGCAGCCCGTCGATATGGCGAATCTCGGCGTGGTGGATGTGGCCGCAGACCACCCCGTCGACGGCGCGCTTGCGCGCCTCCGCCGCGACCGCGGTCTCGAAGTTGCCGATGTACTGGACCGCGTTCTTGACCTTGAACTTGAGATACGCCGACAGCGACCAGTACGGCAGGCCGAGCGCGCGCCGGAGCGCGTTGTAGGCGACGTTGATGCGCAGCAGGTTGACGTAGGACCAGTCGCCGAGCACCGCCAGCCACCTGGCGTTCATCACCACGCTGTCGAAGGCATCGCCGTGGACCACCCACAGGCGGCGGCCGTCGGCGGTCTCGTGGATGTCGTCGAGCCTGACCTCGACGCCGCCGAAATGGGTGCCGCAGTAGTCGCGGACCAAGGCGTCGTGGTTGCCCGGCACGTAGACCACGCGGGTGCCCTTGCGCGCCTTGCGCAGCAGCTTCTGGACGACGTCGTTGTGTGCCTGCGGCCAGTACCACGCCCGCTTGAGCTGCCAGCCGTCGACGATGTCGCCGATCAGGTAGATGGTCTCGGCGTCGTTGTGGCGGAGAAAGTCGAGTAACGTCGCGGCCCGGCAGCCACGCGTGCCGAGATGGATGTCGGACAGGAAGATCGTGCGGTGCAGTCGCGAGTGCGCCATTGCCGATGACAGGTATATAGCAAGTTTAGATTACAGAATAATGACAATGAATTATAGTGATTCGTTGCGACCCGACATCGACATGATCGCTGACCCGCCGGGGCCGTGCGCCTGCTGCTGATCCACAACCCGGAGGCGGGCGGGCGCTGCGGGCGGCTGCTCGCGCGCGTCCGCGAGGGCCTCGAGGCGCGGGGAATCGCGGTCGACGAGCTGCGCACCGACGGCGCCGGCCACGCCCGCGACATCGCGGCACGGATCGCTCCCGGGCGCTACGACCGACTTGCCGTGGCGGGCGGCGACGGCACCGTCAACGAGGTGGTCAACGGCCTCGCCGCGCACGCCGCGCCGCCGCCGCTTGCGCTGGTGCCGCTCGGCACCGCCAACGTGCTCGCCGCCGAGATCGGTCTCGCCCTCGAGGCGGGCGCGGTGGTCGAGACCCTGGTGGCGGGGCGCGTGCGCCGGGTGTCGCTGGGCGAGGTGTCGGGGCGACGCTTCCTGCTGATGGCCGGGGTCGGCTTCGACGCCCATGTCGTCGCCGGCGTCGATGCCGCGCTCAAGGCCCGCCTCGGCAAGGCGGCCTATGCGGCCTCGTTCGTCCGCCGGCTGGTCGATTTCGATTTTCCGCGCTATCGGGTGGTGATCGACGGCGCGGCCCGGGACGCGGCCTCGGTGGTGGTCGCCAAGGCGCGCATGTATGGCGGCGCTCACGTCATCGCGCCGGCGGCGCGGCTCGAGGCGCCCGAGTTCCAGGTGGTGCGCTTCCTCAAATCGGGGCGGGGCGCGGCGCTCGCCGCCGCGGCGGCGCTGTTCACCGGCCGCCTGGCGGCGCTGCCGGGGCTCGCCGTGGACGCCGCGCGCACCGTGGTCCTCGACGGGCCCGAGGGCGAGCCGGTGCAGGCCGACGGCGACATCGTCGCGCACCTGCCGGCGACGGTGCGCATCGTCGAGGGCGCGCTCGACCTCGTCTATCCGGACCCCGCCTTCGCGATCCCTGGGCTGTGACCCGGGGATGCTTCGGCGGGCGAAGCAAGGTCGGCCAGCACCAGCCAGCGCAGCGGCCCGCCCGGCACCAGCGCATCGAACGGGTAGCAGGTGACCAGCGCGAGCCCCGGGCTGGTGCCCGCGGCGGCGATCCGCGTCGTGCGCGCATCCACTACCTCCGCGCTCCGTACCCGGAATCGGTGGCGGGCGCCGGCCGCGTCCTCGACCACGATCTCGGTACCGGGCGCGAGCCGGGCAAGGACGCGGAAGTGGGTATCGCGGTGGCCGCCGATCAGGCTGGTGCCCGGCCGGCCGGGCAGCGGCGAGCCGTCGACATGCCCGGGCGCGAAAGCCAGCGTGCGCCCGCTGCCGCCGGCGAGCACGATCAGGTCGACGCCGTGGGCCGGAATCGTGAGCCGCGCGACCGGCCAGGTGTCGGCCCACGGCCACGGCTTCACCGGGCCGGCGCCGGCGCGGCTCTCGGCCCAGGCGTGCTCGAGCAGGCGCTGGGCGAGCCACGCTTTGGCCTCGATCCAGCCGCCGGTCGCGACCTGCCACCCGCCAAGGGCGAGCGACAGGCCGGCGAGGGCGGCGTGCGCCGCGCGGCGCGCGCTCACGCGGGGCACAAGCGGCCCAGCGCCGCGAGCCCGATGACCAGCAGCGCGAGCCCGATCAGCCAGTGGAGCTGGGCCGGAGTCGCCCCTTGCGGCAGGCTCAGGCCGAAGCCGGTCCCGACCACCACCGCGGCGTCCGCAGAGGCGAGGGTGGCGCCCGAGGCCTGTGCGGCGGCGTCGCGCTGGAGTGGCGCGGCGGGCTGCGGCTGCGCGCCGAACAGCTTCTCATAGTCCCAGCCGTAAGGCAGGTTGTGGGGCAGCTTGCGGCTCGCCATCGCCGCGCCCTCGGGCCGGGTCGGGGTCACGTCGACCGCGACCAGGCTGGTGAACTTGGTCACCAGGTGATGGGCGAGGGCGAGCGCGACTACCTCGCCCTGCACCTCGGCCGGGTCCATGAGCACGCCCGACTCGTGCAGCATCGCATCGATGCGGTCGCGCGCCCACAGCGCGGCGATACCGTGCGCGGGCGCGGCCTGGGCAAGGTCGAGCCGCGCCGCCCAGGGTTCGCCGTCGCGCACCCCGGACACCGTCACGGCGCCTTCGAGCGCATCGAGGCGGGCGGTGAACACCACCGGCTCGCCGGCGTAGAGGTCGGGCAGGGTCGCCCGCGACATGTGCGGCACCAGCCCGGCCGGCCATGCCGTGTCGATGTCGGTCATCACCGGATGCTCGAGCTTGGCGAACAGCGCCTCCATGCGCTCGGCGACTTGGCTGGTCTCGCCGATATGGGTGAAGGTGCCGCGCCCGATCTCGGCCGCCTTGGCCATGAAGTAGCTGTTGGGCGCCGAGCCGATGCCGACCGTGAACAGCCGGCTCGCGCCCAGATCGTCGTCGATGATGGCGAACAGCTCGGTCTCGTTGCCGACCGCGCCGTCGGTGAGGAACACCACCTGGCGCAGCTTGCCCTGCGGTGGCGCGCCGGTGAGCGCGCGCGCCAGCGCCGGCGCCATCTCGGTGCCGCCGTCGGCATC
>DASWHU010000366.1:0-6648 GCA_036398035.1 Alphaproteobacteria bacterium
GGACCCCGGATAACGGCTTCGCCGTTTCCGGGGTGACGACTTAGAAAATCCCAGCGATTCGAGCAAATATCATCCCGTTCTAATCGTCGCGGCGCCAGCTGCCCCTGAGGAAGTAGCCTTCCTTGTCGTAGTCGAAATCGAACGGCGCATTGAAGGCGTGCGCGAGCGCCAAGCCGATGCGGCGCGGCAGATGGATGTCGGTGGTGGTGATGCGCAAGCCGTCCTCGTCGGCGACGATGTCCATGATGCGGTGCAGCGGGTGCTCCGCGTTCTCGATCTTCTCCTCGTTGCGTACGAGATCGAGGATCTCCTGCCGGTGCCGGGCGACGAAGGCGCCGTGTACGGTGATCTCGGCGGCCGGATACTTGTCGTTGATGCGGTGGCAGGCCTGGCACAGCTCTTCCCGGGCGTCGGCGGGCTTGATGCCCCACTGCCAGCGATCGCTGCGATAGACCGCGCCGCATTGCGGGCACACCGTCGGGTCGTCGAGCTTCAGCCGCGTCTTGTAGGGATCATGGATGTGCTCGCGCAGCAGGCGATCGCGGCGCTGCGGCCGGCGCGAAACGTCGTGGGTCTTCATGGCGGGGCAACCTCGAGGGTAGGCGGGGCCAGGATGGGCGAGTCGATGTATATCAGACTGCGGCGGTTCGTGGCCCGGTTCAATGACCCAGATCAGTCCCGCGCGGGTCCTGCCGCTCGGGTTCTTGACATGGATTTGGACACGGCGGGTCGGAATCGGCTAGGAGTCGCGTGCCGGGGCTCGAGTCCCGATGGTGGAGGCGTGACAGGCATGTATCTCTGGCGGCTGAGCCCGATCGACCCCGCCGACCCCAACTGGGAGGCGAGCTCCTACCGCGGCGTTGCGGTGGTCAGGGCCCGCGACGAGGCAGGCGCGCGCAAGGCGGCGGAGACGGCGTTCGGCGTCAAGACTCGCTTCCCGCCCGGCCACGGCGTGACCGCCCCGCCGTGGCTGCGGCCCGCCTCGGTCAAGGCGGAGATCATAGAGGACTCGCGCTACCAGTCGGACGGGCCGACCGAGGTCGTGTTCCCGCCGCCATGAGGGCGCGGGCTAGGGACCTGCCCGCTTCAGGTGCCGCGTCAGCCAGCGGTCGAAGCGCGCCTTGGCGGCCGGGGTCTCCGCCAGCACCGACATCTCGACCTCGCCCAGGCCGGTGGCGAGGAATTGCTCGTCGAACGCCTCGAACGGCATCGCCGGCTGGTCCTCGTAGTCGTCCTCGTCGCCGGCCGCGCGCAGGCCGAGCGACTCCTCGATCCTGAGCTGAAGGGTCCAGTCCTTGCGCCCGCGCCGCGTCTGCACCTCGAGCAGGCCCACGACCGAGACCAGGGCGACGTCGTCCTCGTCGCCGAGGCCGAAGGCGGCGCGATCGAAGTCGGCCTCGAACGCGTACTCCTTCGACGCCTGCAGCAGCAGCCGCGGCTGGTCAAGCAGCCGGTCGGTGCGAATCCAGTCCGCCACCGCGTTCACCGGCGCATCGACGTCATAGGGTGTCATTATCGGCGTTCCCGATCGCGCGGCCCTTACAGGTGCCCCATCTCGAAGTCCTCGCACGACAGGTCGAACGCGGCGAGGCCTTCCTCCAGGTAGTCCGGCAGCAGCGGCATGCCGAGCAGGTAAAGCGACGTGCGTTCGTTGTGCCGCTCGCGGGCCAGGCCGAGCGCCTCGTCCCACTCGCCCTTGGCATAGTCGCCGCGCCCGACCCAGGTGAGCGCGACCAGCCGGCACTGGTCGTCGACATTGAGGCCGTCGATGAAGGTGCGCAGCTCCTCGAAGGTGGGATCGTCGGCATAGGCCTCGAGCACCTGGCGGAACCCGTCGTCGATCGCGTCCGAGGCGTAATCGGGCTCGACCACGTCCTCCTGGGCCTCGAACTCGCGGGCCCTGACGACGATGTAGCACACCTTGGCGGTGTCAATTTCCGGCTCGTTTTCAGCCATCATCCGTCCTCATCAACTTCGCCGCCCCGGTCGAATCGGGCACATGCTGTGGCGTGCGCGCGGGGCGCTCCATGATCTGGATCAGCTCGCCGGCCGAGTCGCGCCTCATGCCGGGAACCGCTGCTCGATCCGGTCGAAGGCGCGCTCGATCACGTCCTCGGCGACGCAGTATGCCATGCGGACGTGGCTTTCGCCGCTCGGGCCGAAGGCGCTGCCGGGGGTGACGCTGACCTTCGCCTCCTCGAGCAGGCGGATCGAGAACTCGAACGAGTCCCTGTGGGCGGCGACGATCCTCGGAAACACGTAATAGGCCCCCTCCGGTTCGAGGAAGCTGAACACGTGCGCCACGCGCGCGAGCCGCTCGCAGATCAGCGCCCGCCGGCGGGCGAGTACCGCCTCGAACTCGTCCAGATGCGCGGGCTCCGCGGTGAGCGCGGCAAGCGCCGCGACCTGCGAGATGCGCGGCGCACAGATGATCGTCGCGTCGTGCACCTTGAGCACCTCGCGCTTGAGCGCCTCGGGCACGATCATGTAGCCGAGCCGCCAGCCGCTCATGGCGTAGGTCTTGGAGAAGGTGAACAGATAGGCGATGCGCTCGGCGAGCGCGGCGACCGAGGACAGGTTGAAGTAGCGATCCCGGTTCTCGTAGGTGAAATGCGAGTAGGGGTCGTCGAGCAGGATCAGCACATCGCGCGCGGCGGCGATCTCGCCGACCCGCCTGAGCTCGTCCTCGGTGAAGATCTTGCCGGTCGGGTTCGACGGCGAGACCAGCACGATCGCCTTGGTCCGCTCGCCCACCAGGCCCGGCAGCGCGCCGAGGTCGAGCGCCCAGCCCCGCGCCTCGTCGAGCGTCCAGTACACCGGCCTGCCGCCGCACAGCCGGATCTGCTGGATGTGCGACGAGAACCCCGGGTCGGTGACGATGACCTCGTCGCCCGGGTCGATGATGACGTGGAACAGCGCGTTCAGGCCCTGCATGTTGCCGGCGGTGATCATCACGTTGCGGTCGGCATCGACGGCGATCCCGGTCGCGGCGCGGTGGACGCGGGTGACCGCCTGGCGCAGCTCGGGCACGCCGTCGGGCAGCGAGTACATGCCGATCTGCGGATCGGCCTCGAGCTCGCTCTCGACCGCGCGCCGGATGTAGTCGGGAGTTCGGAACGACGGCAGCCCCCAGGCGAGCGAGACCGCACCCTCGGTGCGCGCGCTCCGCATCGCCATCTCCTTGATCGCGGACATGGCGATGCCGCGCACGGTGCGCGACACCCGCTCGCGGGCCAATCCCTGCTCCGCCATCTGCCGTCCCCCCGTTGCCCGAGCTCAGCCGACAGTAGCGCGTTCGCGGCGGCGCTCGGAAGCGTGCGCCGGCTCCGCGGTCGGCGCAAGGTCTGGCGCGCCGCGCGCCTGCCTGCGATGCTGCACTGCGATGCCGGTGCCCAACGTCGAGATCGCGCGCATCCTCGGCGAGATCGCCGATCTCTTGGAGATCGAGGCCGCCAACCCGTTCCGCGTGCGCGCCTACCGCAATGCGGCGCGCACCGTCGAGGCCCTGCCGCGCGAGGTCTCCGCGATGCTGGGGGCCGGCGCGACGCTCACCGACCTTCCCGGCATCGGCGCCGATCTCGCGGCCAAGATCGCCGACATCGCGCGCACCGGCACCACGCGCATGCTCGACGAGCTGCACCGCGAGGTGCCGGCCACGGTCGGCGAGCTGCTCAGGCTGCCCGGCCTCGGCCCGAAGCGGGTCAAGGCGTTGTGGCACGAGCTCGGGGTCCAGACCGCGGACCAGCTGGCGCGCGCCGCACGCGACGGGCGCGTCCGCGCGCTGCCGGGCTTCGGGGCCAAGACCGAGGCGCGCCTGATCGCGGCGATCGCGGCGCTGGGCGGCGGCGAGCGGCGGATGAAGCTCGCCACCGCCGCCGCCTTCGCCGATGCGCTGGTCGGCTATCTCGAAGCGGTGCCGGGCGTCGGCCGGGTGATCGTGGCCGGCAGCTTCCGGCGCGGGCGCGAGACCGTGGGCGACCTCGACATCCTGGTCACGGCGGCCGCCGGCAGCCCGGTGATGGAGCGCTTCGTCGCCTATGACGACGTCGCCCGGGTGGTCGCGCAGGGCCCGACGCGCGCGACCGTGGTGCTGCGCGGCGGCCTGCAGGTGGACCTGCGCGTGGTGCCCGAGCGGAGCTACGGCGCCGCGCTCCACTACTTCACCGGCGCCAAGGCGCACAACATTGCCATCCGCGCGCTCGGCCAGCGGCGCGGGCTCAAGATCAACGAGTACGGCGTGTTCAAGGGCAAGCGGCGAATTGCCGGCGAGACCGAGGCCAGCGTGTACGCCGCCATCGGCCTGCCGTGGATCGCGCCCGAGCTGCGCGAGAGTCGCGGCGAGATCGAGGCCGCGCGCGCCGGCCGGCTGCCGAAGCTGGTCGAGCTCTCCGACCTCGCCGGCGACCTGCACGTCCACACCAATGCCACCGACGGCCACAACACCTTGCGCGAGATGGCGCTCGCCGCGCGCGAGCGCGGGCTCCGCTACATCGCCATCACCGAGCACTCGCGGCGGCTCACCGTCGCCCGCGGCCTCGACGCCAAGCGGCTGCTGCGCGAGGTCGAGCGGATCGACCGGCTCAACGACCAGGGGCTCGGCGTCACCGTGCTCACGGGCATCGAGGTCGACATCCTCGAGGACGGCCGCCTCGACCTGCCCGATTCCGTGCTCGCGCGGCTCGACCTGGTGGTCGCGGCCGTGCACAGTGCCTTCGGGCTGTCGCGGGACAAGCAGACCGCGCGCATCCTCGCCGCCATGGACCGGCCGCATTTCACCATCCTCGCCCATCCGACGGGACGGCTGATCGCCGAGCGGGAGCCGTACGACGTCGACATGGAGCGCATCATCCGCGCCGCGCGCGCCCGCCCGTGCTACCTTGAGCTCAACGCCCACCCCGACCGCCTCGATTTGCTCGACACCCATTGCCGGATGGCGAAGGAGGAAGGGGTGCTGGTCAGCATCAACTCGGACTCCCATCGTA
Organism: Alphaproteobacteria bacterium; assembly: GCA_036398035.1. Taxonomy (GTDB): domain Bacteria; phylum Pseudomonadota; class Alphaproteobacteria; order UBA7887; family UBA7887; genus DASWHU01. The sequence goes on from DASWHU010000366.1 coordinate 4,983, forward strand.
CCGACGGCTTCGACAACCTCCGCTTCGGCATCGGCCAGGCGCGGCGCGGCTGGCTCGAGGCGAAAGACGTGCTCAACACCCGCCCGCTGGCGCAATTGCGCCGCCTGCTCGCGCGCACCATGTGACGCGCCGGCGGGGCGCGGACTGACCTGCATCAAGGCGCCCGCGCGCCGTGGCGCCGAGCATCGCGCGAGTGGACTCGACAGGGAGGCGACCATGATCCCGTCAAGCGCGACCGGCGGCGCGGCCGGCGCGGCGGTGACCATCCCGCCGCACGGGCTGGAAGGGCTGCTCGGCCTGCCGCGCGCCCCCGGCGGGGTGATCCTGTTCGCCCACGGCAGCGGCAGCAGCCGCTTCAGCCCGCGCAACACCTATGTCGCGCGCGCGTTGCAGGACGCGGGCTTCGCCACCCTGCTGTTCGACCTGTTGCGCGCGGACGAGCAGGACGACCGCGCCAACGTGTTCGACATCGCGCTGCTGTCCGAGCGCCTCGAGCAGGCGATCGCCTGGGTCGCGGCGGACAAGCGCACGCGGGGTCTCGCGGTCGGGCTGTTCGGCGCCAGCACGGGCGCGGCGGCGGCGCTGGTCGCGGCGGCGCGCCGGGGCGACGTGGTGCGCGCGGTGGTCTCGCGCGGCGGCCGGCCCGATCTCGCCGGCGCGGCGCTGGCGCGCGTGCGCGCGCCGACCTTGCTGATCGTCGGCGGCGCCGATAGCCAGGTGCTCGACCTCAACCGCGCGGCGCTGGCGATGATCACGGCTGAGGCCAGGCTCGAGGTCGTGCCCGGCGCCACCCACCTGTTCGAGGAGCCGGGCACGCTCGATGGCGTGATTGCCGCGGCCAGCGCGTGGTTCCGGTGCCACCTGCGCGCGGTCGCGGAGGCGCCGCGGTGAGCGAGCCCGTGATGTTCCTCGACCGGGCCGACGCCGGCCGCCGGCTGGCCCAGAAACTCGGCATGTGGCGCGGGCGCGACGCCGTGGTCATCGCCTTGCCGCGCGGCGGCGTGCCGGTCGCGGCGGAGATCGCGCGCGTCCTCGAGGCGCCGCTCGACCTGGTGCTGGTGCGCAAGATCGGCGCCCCGTTCCAGCCCGAGCTCGCGATCGGCGCGGTGGTCGACGGCGAGGAGCCGGAGCTGGTGCTGAACCAGGACGTGGTCGCCGCCTTGAGCGTGCCCGAGCGCTATATCGAGGCCGAGCGCAAGCGCCAGGTGGCTGAGATCGAGCGCCGGCGCACGCTCTACTTCGCCGGGCGCGAGCGGGTGAGCCCCGCCGGGCGGCCGGTGATCCTGGTCGACGACGGCATCGCCACCGGCGCCACCGCGCGGGTCGCGATCCATGCGCTCAAGCGCAAGGGCCCGGCGCGCCTGATCCTCGCCGTCCCGGTCGCCCCCCCGGACAGCGCCGCCGAGCTTGCGCGCGAGGTCGACGAGCTGGTCTGCCTGGAGACGCCGGAACAGTTCTTCGCCATCAGCCAGTTCTACGCCGACTTCCCGCAAGTCTCCGACCAGGAGGTGAGCGACCTGCTGTCGCGCCAGCGCCCGCCCGAGGGCGCGGTCGCGGCGCGGCCTCAGTCCCAGCCGAGCACCAGGTCGTAGCCGTCGCGCGCGGCGATGCGGGTGCCGAACCGCCGGCACTCGCGCTCGATCACCTCCAAGAGCCAGGCGATGTC
>DASWHU010000367.1:0-1605 GCA_036398035.1 Alphaproteobacteria bacterium
AGGGCAGCCACGGTCCCTCGGACGAGCTCAAGGGCGAGCTGATGCGGCGCGCCCGCACCGCCGGCCTGCTGAGCCCGAGCGTCGGGCGCGAATGGGGCGGGCTCGGCCTCGACATGCGCGGCATGGCGGTGGTGTTCGAGGCCGCCGGCTACTCGCTGCTCGGGCCGCAGGCGCTCAACTGCGCCGCCCCCGACGAGGGCAACATGCACCTCTTGGAGCAGGTCGCGAGCGCCGACCAGAAGGCGCAGTGGCTGCGCCCGCTCGCCGCCGGCGAGATGCGCTCGTGCTTCTCGATGACCGAGCCCGCGCCAGGCGCCGGCTCCGACCCCAACATGCTCGCCACCACCGCGCGGCCCGACGGCAACCACTGGCTGATCCGGGGGCACAAGTGGTTCATCACCGGCTTCGACGGCGCCAAGCTCAACATCGTCATGGCGCGCACCGCCGAGCGAATCGACAAGGCCAAGGGTGCGACCATGTTCCTGGTCGACAACGACGATCCCAACATCGAGCGCGTCCGCGTGCAGGACTCGATGGACGCGAGCTTCGCCGGCGGCCACTGCGAGATCCGGTTCAACGACGTGCGCGTGCGCGCCGACCAGGTGCTGGGCGAGATCGGCGAAGGCTACCGCTACGCCCAGGTCCGGCTCGCGCCGGCGCGGCTGACCCACTGCATGCGCTGGCTGGGCGCCGCCCGGCGCGCCCACGACATCGCCTGCGCCTACGCCGGCGTGCGCGAGTCCTTCGGCAAGGTGCTGGCCGAGCACCAGGGCGTCGGCTTCATGCTCGCCGACAACGAGATGGACCTCTATGCCAGCCGGCTCGCCATCTGGCACACCGCCTGGCTGCTCGACCGGGGGGATGAGGCGCGCCAGGAATCGTCGATGTCGAAGGTGCTGTGCGCGGAGGCGCTGTTCCGCGTCGCCGACCGCAGCATGCAGATCCTGGGCGGCATGGGCATCACCTCCGACACCCTGGTCGAGCGGCTGTGGCGCGAGATCCGCCCATTCCGAATCTACGACGGCCCGTCCGAGGTCCACCGCCACGCCATCGCCAGCCGGCTGCTGCGCCGCGCGCGCAAGGCCCGGGCCGGGTGATCCCGGCATTGCCGGCTTGCCCGTGCCGGGTGGGACGGCTAAGAGAGCGCGCGCAACGACCAACCAACAACCAAGCACACGGGGTCGACAGGCATGGGCATCGGGAGCGACGGGCTGAAGGCCCTGACGGCGGCGATCTTCTCCAACACCGGCAGCGGCGCCGCCGAGGCCGAGGCCATCGCCAGGCACCTGGTCGAGGCCAACCTGGTCGGCCACGACAGCCACGGCGTGATCCGGGTCCCGGCCTACGTCCAGTGGGTCGGCGAGGGCAAGCTGGTGCCCAACCAGTCGATCTCGGTGACGTTCGAGAACGACTCGGTGGCGATCGTCGACGGCAACTCGGGCTTCGGCCAGGTGATCGGCGAGCAGGCGGTCGACCTCGGCATCGACAAGTGCCGGACCGGCGGGCTGGCGATGGTCGGCCTGCGCAATGCCGGGCATATCGGGCGCATCGGCGACTGGGCGATCCGCGCCGCCGATGCCGGCCTGGTGTCGATCCACTTCGTCA
>DASWHU010000368.1:0-6168 GCA_036398035.1 Alphaproteobacteria bacterium
GGCGTGCCCTGGCCGAACGGCTGCCGGGAGCCGTCGGGCAGGGTGACCTCGAACGGCACCGGGCAGCTGGCGAACCGGCTCGCGAACTTGCCGAGCAGCGAGCCCGCCCGCGTCTTGGCGGGCGTGGATGACGGTGCGTGCCCGCGCCGTATGGTGGTCTGCTCCGTCATGGCTCCTCCTGCCGGTGCGTCCTCGCGCCGGCCGGCACGGGGAACGCATACCACACGACAATACCCAAACGCGCGCGCCGAGGCCACGATCGCCCGCGGGCGCCGCTATCCCGGTGCTGCGATCATGGCGCGGACGGCGCCGGCGATGTCGTCGGCCGAGACCCGGCAGGCGTCCTCGAGCGGGCGCGCGTAAGGGATCGGCACTCGCGGCGCGCCCAGCCGGCGCACCGGCGCGCGCAAGTCGCGGCCAAGCTCCTCGGCGACCGTCGCCGCAACCTCGGCGCCGAAGCCGCCCGCGCGCACCGCCTCGTGGGCGACCAGCAGGCGGCCGGTTCGGCGCACCGAGGCGAACACCGCGTCGCGGTCCCACGGCCACAGGCTCCTGAGGTCGATCACCTCGGCGGCGACGCCGTCGGCGGCGAGCGCGTCCGCCGCGGCCTCGGCGACGTGGACCATGCGCGACCAGGTGACGATGGTGGCGTCGCCGCCTTGGCGGGCGATGCGCGCGCGCCCGATCGGCACCGGCTCGGACCCGGCGGCGACCTCGCCCTCGATGCGCCACAAATCCTTGTGCTCGAGATAAACCACCGGGTCGTCGCAGCGGATCGCCGATTTCAGCAGGCCGTAGGTGTCCCCCGGCGTCGCCGGCGCCACCACCACCAGCCCCGGCACGTGCACCCACCAGCTTTCCAAGGACTGCGAGTGCTGCGCGGCCGACGACCGCCACAGGCCCATCGGCTGGCGCACCACCATCGGCACGCGCGCCTGGCCGCCGAACATGTAGCGCGCCTTGGCCGCCTGGTTGACCAGCTCGTCCTGGGCGCACAGCGCGAAGTCGGTGAAGCGCATCTCGACCACCGGCCGCGAGCCGGCGAGCGCGGCGCCGACCGCGGCGCCCATGATGGCGGCCTCGGAGATCGGCGCATCGACGATGCGCGCCGGCCCGAACTCCTCCGCCAGGCCCCGGTACTGGCCGAAGATGCCGCCGCGGCCGAGGTCCTCGCCGAGCGCCCACACGGTCGGATCGCGGCGCATCTCCTCGGCCAGCGCCGCGCGCGCGGCCTCCAGATACGTGATCGGCGCGGTCACGGCGCGCCGATGTCCTGGACGTCGGTGAAGGCGAGCGCGGGCGCGGGCCACGGCGCAGCGGCGGCCGCCGCGGCCGCCGCCGCCATCTCGGCCGCGGCCTCGGCGATGATCCGGTCGAGCGCGGCGTCGGCTGCGCCGAGGTCGCTGAGCAGCGCGCGGCAGCGCCCGATCGGCTCGTCGCGGGCATGCGCCGCGACCTCGTCGGCGCTGCGGTAAAGGCCGGCGTCGGCGGTGGTATGGCCCTTCAGGCGATAGGTGCGCGCGTGCAGCAGGCGCGGGCCGGCGCCGGCGCGCACCTCGGCGGCGAGCTCCCCGGCCAGGTCGTCGACCGCAACCACGTCGTTGCCGTCGACCGCGCGCGCCGGCACGCCGAGGCTTTCGGCGCGCGCGCCGACGCCGGGCCCCGCGGTCAGCGTGCTGGTGCGGGTGAGCGCGGCGAAGCCGTTGTCCTCGCACACGAACAGGACCGGCAGCGCGTGCACCGCCGCCCAGTTGAGGCCCTCCAGGAACGGGCCGCGGTTGACCGCGCCGTCGCCGAACAAGCAGGCGACGATGCTTCGTGCGCCGCGCAATCTGAGCGCGTGCGCGGCGCCGACCGCGATGGTGATGCCGGCGCCGACCACGCCGTTGGCGCCGAGCATGCCGGCGGCGAAGTCGGCGATGTGCATCGAGCCGCCCTTGCCCTGGCAGGTGCCGGCGGCCTTGCCGAACAGCTCACACATCATCGCCACCGCGTCCGCGCCCTTGGCCAGCGCGTGGCCGTGGCCGCGGTGGTTGCTGGTCAAGAGGTCGTCGCGGCGGAGGTTCGCGCACACGCCCGCGGCGACCGCCTCCTGGCCGATCGACTGGTGGATGCCGCCGGTGACGTGGCCCGCCTTCTGTGCCGCCTCGGCCTCTACCTCGAAGGCGCGGATGCGCGCCATCATGCGCAGGTGGCCGAGGATCCGGGTCCGGTCCATGTTGTCGCGGGAGAGAGTCATCGGCGCGGTCCCGAAAGACGGTCCAATCGTCGCCGGCTACGGTTATCATCGTTCACCGTCCCCGGCCACGCCGAAGCCGCACCGCCATGCCCGACGTCCTCGCCGCCGACAGCGTCACCCACCTGGACTCGCGCCACCGCGACCAGGTGGTGCTCGGCGGCTCGCATGGCGGCGTCTATGCCGGCTATCTCGCCGCCAAGGCGGGGGTGCGCGCCGTGATCCTGAGCGACGCCGGGGTGGGCAAGGACCAGGCCGGCATCGGCGCGCTCGCCTATCTCGACGCGCTCGGCATGGCGGCGGCGACGGTCGGGCACATGAGCGCGCGCATCGGCGACGGCGCCGACTTCCTCGCCCGCGGCGTGATCAGCCACGTCAACCGCACCGCCGCAGGCGTCGGCTGCGCGCCCGGCCAGCGCTGCCGCGACTGCGCCGAGGCGTTGCGCGCCGCGCCGGCCTGGCACGGCGCCCCGCCGGACTACGAGGAAGGCCGGGTGCTGCTGCGCGAGCGCGCCGGCGAGCCCGAGGTGTGGGGGCTCGACTCGGCGTCGCTGCTGGCGGCGGGCGACGAGGACCGGGTCCTGATTACCGGCTCGCACGGGGCGCTGCCCGGCGGGCAGGCGGAGCTCGCGCTCGGCGTGCGGGCGCGGGCGGCGGTGTTCAACGACGCCGGCGTCGGCATCGACCGCGCCGGCATCGCCCGCCTCGCCGCGCTCGACGCGATCGGCGTGCCCGCGGCGACGGTGGCGGCGATGAGCGCACGCATCGGCGATGCCCGCTCGACCTGGGACGACGGCCGCGTCTCGTACGTCAACGACCTCGCCGCCGCGCTCGGCGCGCGCCCCGGGATGCGCACGCCCGCTCTCGCCGACCTGGTCGCCGCAGGCTCGCGCCGCCGTTAGCCTCAGCCGCGCGCGCGCGCGTCCAGCACGCCCGAGCGGCGGATCGCCTCGGCGGCGGCCTGCTCGCAGCCCGGGCCCATCAGGTGCGCCCCGGCGACACCCGGCATGGCGCAGAGGCCCTCGATCAGCTCGACGCAGATGTCGATTCCTTCCGCGGCCGCATCGCGCGCGCCCGCGAGCCGGGCGATGGTCTGCTCGGGGACATTGACCCCGAACAGATGGTGGTTCATCCAGCGCGCGCTGCCGGCCGAGCGCAGCGGGCCGATGCCGATCAGGTAGCGGGTGCGCTCGAGCACCCCGGCGTCGCCGAGGCGCGCGAGATAGCGGCGGAGCATGGCGAGGTCGAAGCAGAACTGGGTCTGGAAGAACTGGGCGCCGGCGGCGATCTTGGCCTCGACCGCGCCCGCGCTCCAGTCGGGGCCCGGCTCGGCGGGCGCGTCGGCGGCGCCGAGGAACAGCCGGGGCGGATCGACGATCCGCCGCCCCGACGGCAACCGGCCGTCGTCGCGCATGACGCGCGCGAGCTCCAGCAGGCCGCGGCTGTCGAGGTCGTGCACCTGGCTCGCCTCCGGCTGGTCGCCGGTGGCGACGTCGTCGCCGCGCAGGCACAGCACGTTGCGCACCCCGAGCGCGGCGGCGCCGAGCAGCGAGGACTCGAGCGCGATCAGGTTGCGGTCGCGGGTGGTGACCTGGAGGATCGGCTCGATCCCGCACTCCACCAGCAGCGCCGCGGCGGCGACGTTGGACATGTGCGCCTTGGCGCCGGCGCCGTCGGTGACGTTGACCGCATCCGCGACGCCCTTGAGCGGCGCGCACTGGGCGAGCAGGGGCGCGGGGGATGCCGACAAGGGCGGCGTGGTCTCGGCGGTGACCACGAAGCGGCCGGCGGCGAGCAGCCGCTCGAGCCCGCTGCGGGCGGCGTGCGCGACCGTGCTGTCGGGGATGGCGTCGTTCATGGGCGCATGCCGGGTCCGGCGCTGGAAGCAAGGCGCGACACCGTAGGCGAGGGCCGGGCGAGGGTCAAACCGATCCTCGCCGCGGCATCCGGTCGCGCCCGCTGCCTGCTAGGATGGGCGCATGGGTCTGCGTGCCGGGTGCGCGGGCGCGATAGTCGCGCTGGTGTTGGCCGCCTGGACGGCGGCGGCGGCGGAGAGCGCCGATCCGGCGGCGCTGTCGGGCGGGCCCGACGCGACGGTGTTCCGTGCCGGCCGCGACGCCTTCTCGGCGCCGATGCCGGTGCTCGACGGCGAGCGCCTCCGCTCCTTCGATGCCGGCCGGCGGCTGTTCCGCACCGTCTGGCGGCCGGCGGCGGTGTCGGCGGATTCGAGCGCGGTCGGGCTCGGGCCGCTGTTCAACCGCAACGCCTGCTCGGGCTGCCACGTGCGCGACGGCCGCGGCCGCCCGCCCGAGCACGACGGCGCCCCGGCGCGCGGCCTGGTCGCGCGGCTGGCCCCGGCCGGCGCCGACTATGGCGTCCAGCTCCAGGACCAGGCCGTGGTCGGCGTCGCCTATGAGGGCCGGCTCGCGCTCCGCTACGATGAGGTCGAGGGCCGGTTCGCCGACGGCGGCACCTTCAGCCTGCGCGCGCCCCGCGCCGGCATCGATCGGCCCGCCTACGGTCCGGTCGACGGCCTCGCCGTGTCGCTCAGGGTGCCGCCGGCGGTGGCCGGGGTCGGCCTGCTCGAGGCGGTCGACGAGGCGGCGCTGCGCGCGCTCGCCGACCCCGACGATGCCGACGGCGACGGCATCTCGGGGCGGCTCGCCGAGATCACGCGCGCCGGGCGCAGGGAGATCGGCAGGTTCGGCTGGAAGGCGACGCGCGCGCGCCTCGCCGACCAGGTCGCCGCCGCCGCCGCCGACGACATCGGCCTCGCCTCGGCCGCGCGCCCCGACGGCGGCTGCGCGCCGGCGCAGGTCGCGGGCCTCGCCGCCTGCCGCCAGGAGGTCGAGATCGACGATGCGCAGATCGGCGCTCTGGTCGCATATCTGCGTGGCCTCGCGGTGCCGGCGCGGCGCGATCTCGATGCGCCCGCGGTCGTGGGCGGCGAGGCGCTGTTCGCCGCCGCCGGCTGTCCGGCTTGCCATGTGCCCGTCCTCCCACTCGCCTCGGGCGCGGCCATCCGGCCTTACACCGACCTCCTGCTCCACGACCTGGGCGAAGGGCTGGCCGACGAAGCGGGCGAGGGCGCCGCAACGGGCGCCGAGTGGCGCACCGCGCCGCTGTGGGGAATCGGGCTCGTGGAGGTGGTCAACGGCCACTCGTTCTTCCTCCACGACGGGCGCGCGCGCTCGCTCATCGAGGCGGTGCTGTGGCATGGCGGCGAGGCGGCGGCGGCGCGCGACGCGGTGCTCGCGCTTTCGGCGGACGACCGCGCCGCGCTGGTCGCGTTCCTGGGCTCGCTGTAGCGCGCGCATCGACACAATCGCGTGAGGGCCGCTTGTGCGCCGGCGCCCGCGCCCGCTAGCCTCGGCGCAGCCAAACGCAAGGAGACGCGACCATGCTTTCGCGCATCGCAGGCGCGCTCGCCGCGCTGCTGCTGGTGGTGCTCGCGGCCACCCCGGCGCTCGCCGGCGGCCCGGTCAACAAGACCATGCTCGGCACCGCGATCGACGGCTACGACGCGGTCGCCTACCACACCGACGGCCGCCCGGTCGAAGGCTCGAGCGAGTTCGCGTACCAGTGGCTGGGCGCGACCTGGAGGTTCGCCAGCGCCGAGAACCGCGACCTGTTCGCCGCCGACCCGGAGACCTACGCTCCCGCCTACGGCGGCTATTGCGCCTACGGCGTCGCCAAGGGCGCCAAGCCCGGCATCGACCCCGAGGCGTGGGCGATCGTCGACGACCGCCTGTACCTCAACCTGAGCAAGAAGGTGCAGGGGCTGTGGCAGCAGGACATCCCGGGCTACATCGCCAAGGCCGACCAGCTCTGGCCGACCATCAAGGACGAGTAGCGCGTCCGCCCGCCGGGTCGCGACCGAACACCGCTGAGGGCGGGGCGAAAACCCCGCCCTCTTGCGCACAGACCGACGA
>DASWHU010000369.1:0-3428 GCA_036398035.1 Alphaproteobacteria bacterium
GCTGGTGATCGGCGCCGGCACCGACGGCTACGTCTCCTACACCCAGCGCGGCTCGTTCGCGATCATCGAGGACACCCTGCGCGCCATCGTCGAGCTGTTCCCGATCTTCAGCCGGGTGCGGCTGATGCGCCATTGGGGCGGCATCGTCGACATCGCCCCGGACGCCAGCGCGATCATCTCGCGCACGCCGGTGGACGGCCTGTACGTCAACTGCGGCTGGGGCACCGGCGGCTTCAAGGCGACGCCGGGCTCGGGGCATCTGTTCGCGCACACCATCGCCCGCGACGAGCCGCACCCGCTCGCCGCGCCGTTCTCCCTCGACCGGTTCGCGCGCGGCGCGCTGGTCGCCGAGCACGGCGCTGCCGGCGTTGCCCACTGAGCGGCGGGACGACGGCGATGCTGCTTATCTCCTGCCCGTGGTGCGGCGCGCGCGAGCGCACCGAGTTCCGCTGCGGCGGCGAGGCGCACATCGTGCGGCCCAAGGACCCCGCGGCGCTGACGGACGAGCAGTGGGCCGACTACCTGTTCGCCAAGACCAACCCCAAGGGCCTCCATTACGAGCGCTGGCACCACGCCCACGGCTGCCGGCGCTGGTTCAACGTCGCCCGCAACACCGCCGACGACCGTATCCTCGCGGTCTACCGGATGGGCGAGCCGCCGCCCGCCATTGGCGGCCAGGCGCCGGCGACGCCCTGCGGCGAGCCGGATCTCGGCTCGGGCAACCGGGCGCTGTCGCCGCCCGGCCCGGGGGCCGACACGAGGTGACCGGGCAGCGCTTCCGCTGCGCCGAGGGCGGGCGCATCGACCGGGCGCGGCCGCTCGCCTTCACCTTCGACGGCCGCGCGTACCAGGGCTTCGCCGGCGACACGCTCGCCTCGGCGCTGGTCGCCAACGGCGTGCGGCTGGTCGGGCGCAGCTTCAAGTACCACCGCCCGCGCGGCATCTTCGCCGCCGGCGCCGACGAGCCGAATGCGCTGGTCCGGCTCGGCGAAGGGGGGCGCACCGAACCCAATATCCGCGCCACCGAGGTCGAGCTTTATGACGGCCTCATCGCATGCAGCCAGAACCGCTGGCCGTCGCTCGCGCACGACCTCGGCGCGGTCATCGGCCTCGCCGCGCCGCTGGTGCCGAGCGGCTTCTACTACAAGACCTTCATGTGGCCGCCGGCGCTGTGGCGGCGGCTGTACGAGCCGCTGATCCGGCGCGCCGCGGGCATGGGCCGCGCGCCCGAGGCGCCCGACCCCGACTCGTACGATCACATGCACGGCCATTGCGACGTGCTGGTCGCGGGCGGCGGCGCCGCCGGGCTTGCCGCCGCGCTCGCCGCCGGGCGCGCCGGCGCGCGCGTGGTCCTGGCCGAGCGCGAGCCCGAGTTCGGCGGCCTGCTGCTGTCCGAGCCGCCGGGCGAGGCGCGCATCGACGGCATGCCCGCCATCGACTGGGTCGCCCAAGCGGTCGCCGAGCTGAGCTCCCTGCCCGAGGTGCGCCTGCTGCCGCGGACCACGGCGTTCGGCTATCACCTCGACAACTATCTGTGCCTGCTCGAGCGCCTGACAGATCACTTTCCGCCCAACCAGGCGCCGGCGGGGGTGCCGCGCCAGCGCCTGTGGACGGTGCGGGCGCGACAGGTGGTGCTGGCCGCCGGGGCGCTCGAGCGGCCGTTGGTGTTCGCCGGCAACGACCGCCCGGGGGTGATGCTGGCAGGCGCGGCGCGGAGCTACGTCAACCGGTTCGCCGCCAGCCCGGGGCGGCGCGTGGTGGTGCTGGCGAACCACGACGGCGGCTACCTGTGTGCCCGCGACCTTGCGCGCGCCGGCATCAAGGTGCGGGCGCTGATCGACGTCCGCGAGCGCGCGAGCGATACGCTCGCCGCGCCATTGCGGGCGGCGGGGACCGAGGTGCTGGCGGGCCACGCCATCGTCGGCACGGCGGGCCGGCACCGCCTGCGCGCGGTGCAGGTGGCGCCGCTCGCGGCCGACGGGGCGCGCCGCGAAATCGGCTGTGACCTGTTGTGCGTCTCGGGCGGCTGGAATCCGGCGGTGCACCTGTTCTCGCACTCGCGCGGGACCTTGCGCTTCCGCGCCGACGACGGGGTCTTCGTGCCCGACCGCTCGCACCAGGCCGAGCGCTCGGCGGGTGCCTGCAACGGCACCTTTGCGCTTTCCGGCTGCCTGGCCGAGGGCCTGGCCGCAGGCCAGGACGCCGCACGGCGTGCCGGGTTCGAGTCGGCGGCGATCGCGCCGCCGGCGGTCGAGGCGGCGGGCGAGGCGCGCGCGACGCCGACTTGGCTGTTGCCCGCCGACTCCAAGGCGTTCGTCGACGTGCAGAACGACGTCACCGCCGCCGACCTCGGCCTCGCGGTGCGCGAGGGCTACCGCTCGATCGAGCACGTCAAGCGCTACACCACCACCGGCATGGGCACCGACCAGGGCAAGACCGGCAACGTCAATGCGCTCGCCATCGTCGCCGCGGCGCGCGGCGAGGACATCCCGGCGGTCGGCGTCACCACCTTCCGCCCGCCTTACGCGCCGGTGAGCTTCGGCGCGGTCGCCGGCCGCGAGGTCGGGCAGTTCTACCAGCCGCTCAGGACCACGCCGATGCACGCCTGGCACCAGGCCCACGGCGCCGCCTTCGAGCCGGTCGGCCAGTGGCACCGGCCCTGGTACTACGCTCGGCCCGGCGAGACCATGCAGCGCGCGGTGATGCGCGAGGCCAAGGCGGTGCGCGCGGGCGTCGGCGTGCTCGACGCCACCACCCTCGGCAAGATCGACGTCCAGGGCCGCGGCGCGGTCGAGTTCCTCAACCGCATCTACATCAACGCCTGGACCAAGCTCGGGATCGGCCGCTGCCGCTACGGCGTGATGCTCGACGACCAGGGCATGGTCATGGACGACGGCGTCACCACGCGCCTGGGCGAGACCCATTTCCACCTCACCACCACCACCGGCGGCGCGGCGCCGGTGCTCGCCTGGCTCGAGGAATGGCTGCAGACAGAATGGCCCGAGATCGAGGTCTACCTGACCTCGGTCACCGAGCAGTGGGCGGTGATCGCGCTCGCCGGCCCCGACAGCCGCAAGCTGCTCGCCCGCCTTGCCGAGGGCATCGACCTGTCGGGCGAGGCGTTCCCGCACATGGCGATGCGCGAGGGCGTTGTTGCCGGCGTGGCCGCGCGCGTCTTCCGGATCAGCTTCTCGGGCGAGCTCGGCTACGAGGTCAACGTGCCCGCCTCGTACGGGCTGGCGGTGTGGCAGGCGGTGATCGCCGCCGGCGCCGAGTTCGCGCTGACGCCCTACGGCACCGAGACCATGCACCTGCTGCGCGCCGAGAAGGGCTACATCATGGTCGGCCAGGAGTCCGACGGCACCGTCACCCCGATCGACCTCGGGCTTGAGCGGATGATCGGCAGGACCAAGGCCGACTTCATCGGC
>DASWHU010000370.1:0-17777 GCA_036398035.1 Alphaproteobacteria bacterium
ACTCGCCGGGCATCAGGTAGCGGTCGTCGAGCACCGCCTTGCCGAACGCGGTCAGCAGCCGGTCGCGGCTCGGGTCGGTGCGCACCCGCACGCCGCGCTCGAGCTGCACCACGTTCAGCATGGCGTCGCTGTGTCGCACCCCCTCGGCCCCCGCTCTCCACAGGCTGTGGATAATTTCCTGTGGATAAAATCAACATCTTGGATGTCGATTGGCGGAAGACTACCAGATGTATGGAAACACGCAAGCCCCTATTTGCGTCCCCGAAAGGTTCTTTGGCCCCGGCGGGCGGCAGTCAATCGCCGCCGCCGAGGAGCGCGCGGGTGACCTCGGGGTCCGACAGCGCCTCGGGCGCCACCTCGCGCACCAGCCGGCCGCGCTGCATGATCAGGGCGCGCCCGGCGAGCGCGGCGACGAAGTCGAGGTTCTGCTCGACCACCAGCAGCGCCGGCGGCGGCGCGCCCGGCTCGTCGGCGAGCGCGCGCAGCACCGCCAGGATGGCCTCGACCAGGGACGGCTGGATGCCTTCCGACGGCTCGTCGAGCAGCACCAGCCGCGGCCGGGGGGCGAGAGCGCGCGCGATCGCCACCAGCTGCTGCTCGCCGCCGCTGAGCGTGCCGGCCGCGCGCTCGAGGAGCGGCCCGAGCCGCGGCATGAGCGCGAGCACGCGCGCCAGCGCTTGCGATTCGTCCAGCGCGCCCCCGAGCGCGCCCATGCGCAGGTTGTCGCGCACGCTCAAGTTGGCGAACAGCTCGCGCCCCTGGGGCACGTAGCCGAGCCCGAGCCGCGCGCGCCGGTGGCTCGGCTCGCGGGTCACCTCCGCGCCGGCGAACTCGATGCGCCCGGACTCGACCGGGATCAGCCCGATCAGCGCCTTTAAGAGCGTGGTCTTGCCGACCCCGTTGGGGCCGACCACCGCCACCCGCTCGCCCGCCGCGATGGCGAGGCTGACATGGTCGAGCACGGGCACCCGGCCATAGCCCGCGCACAAGCCCTCGACCTCGAGCACGCTCAGCTCCTGCCTCCGCGGCCGAGATAGACCGCCTGCACGCGCGCGTCCGCCAGCACCTCGGCGAGCGCGCCGTCGGCGAGCACCGCGCCGTCGTGGAACACGCATACCCGCCCGGCGATCATGGACACGAAGCGCATGTCGTGCTCGACCACGATCAGCGCGTGGTCGCGGGCGATCTCGCCGATCAGCGCGGCGATCCGCTCGACCTCGGCCCGGCTCATGCCGGCGGTCGGCTCATCGAGCAGGATCAGCGCCGGATCGCCGGCCAGCACCATAGCGAGCTCGACCAACTGGCGCTCGCCGTGGCCGAGGCTGGCCACCGTGCGCGTCGCCAAAGCGGAAACGCCGATGCGCTCGAGCATCGCCAGCGCGGCGGCGCGCGCGGGCCGGCCGGGGAGCCGCCGGCGCGCCGCGAGCCAGGCGTTGTCGAGCACGGTGAGGCCGTCGAACAGGCTCGGCACCTGGGTCTTGATGCCGATGCCGAGCCGGGCGATGCGGTGGCTGGGCGCGCCGGCGATATCGAGGCCGCGGAGGCGGATCGCGCCCGCGCTCGGCGCGAGCTGGCCGGTCAGGCACTTGAAGAAGGTGCTCTTGCCGGCGCCGTTGGGCCCGATCAGGCAGCACAGCTCGCGCTCGGCCAACGCGAAGTCGACGCGATCGAGCGCGATCACGCCGCCGAACCGCCGGCTGAGCGCGCGCGTCTCCAGCAGCGGCGCCGCGGTCACGGCCGCGCCCGCCCGCCGGCGAGCCGCGTCAGCGCACGCCCGAGCGCCGGCAACAGCCCCTGCGGCAGCAGCAGCACGACCAGCACCAGCACCAGCCCGAGCACGACGTTGGGATCGAGGCGGGCGAGCGCCGGGTCGAGCTGGCCGAGCCGGCCCAGCGCCGTGGTCAGGACCTGCACCGCGACCGCGCCCAGCGCCGGCCCGGCGAGCGTGCCGAGGCCGCCGACGATCACCCAGATCAGCGCCTGGGCGGCATAGTACAGGCTGAACATGGTCGGGCTGACGAACACCGAGTTGGCGAACAGCACGCCCGCCAGCCCGGCGATGGCGCCGCCGATCGCGAACAGGGCGAGCTTGCGCAGGCGCACGTCGTAGCCGAGCAGCGCCGCGCGCAGCTCGTTCTCGCGGATCGCCACCGCAACCCGGCCGAAGCCCGTGCCGAGCAGCCACAGGCAGCCGAAGTAGACCGCGATCAGGGCCGCCATCGCCACCCGGAAGATGGTCGCCGGGGAAAGCGGCGAGGCCGGATCGAACGGCGCGTTCAACGGCGGCGTCGCCGGGATGCCGTTGAAGCCGCCGAGGCGCGCGGCACCGATCACATATTCGGGGCCGGAGGTGCTGTTGATCACCTTGAACAGGATCAGCGAAACGGTGAGCGTGATGACGCCGAGATAGACATCGCCCAGGCGGCCGTAGAACAGGACGTAGCCGAGCGCGGCGGCGAAGCCCGCCGCCACCGCGACCGCGATCGGCACCGCGAGCGTGGTGTCGCCGAGGTTGATCGCGGCCACCGCATAGGCGTAGCCGCCGAGGCCGAAGAACGCGGTCTGGCCCAGGCACAGGATGCCGCCGAATCCCCACACCAGGCCGAGGCTGAGGGCGAGCAGCGCGGTCGCCACCCAGATGGTCGCGTTGATGACGGTGAACAGCTCGGCCCATGCCGGGAGCGCGACCAAGAGCGCGAGCGCCGCCGCGCCGAGGGCGGCGTGGCCGAGGCGCGCGGCCCCCGCCATGCTCACACCGCCCCGCCGAACAGGCGCCCTGAGATGCCTTGGGGCAAGAGGCGAAGCAGGATCACGGCGGCGAGCAGCAGCGCCACCTCGCCCGCCACCGGCGTCGCCAGGAAGCTCGCCACGGTGTTGACCGCGCCCAGCAGGCCGGCAGCGGCGAGCGTTCCCGACACCACCGCCGCACCGCCGCTGATCACGGTGATGAACGCCTTGGCGATGTAGGCCGCGCCGATGGTCGGCACCAGTCCCGAGACCGGCGCCAAGAGGCCGCCGGCGAGCCCGCTCAAGGCGGCGCCGAGGCCGAAGGTAAGCGTGTAGACGCGGCCGCGGTCGACGCCGAGCGCCGCCGCCATGTCCGCGTTCTGCATGGTCGCGCGCGCGATCATGCCGGCGCGGGTCCATTTGAGCCCGCCATAGAGCGCGAGCACGATCAGCGCCGCCAGCGCCACCAGCACCAGCTGGTACTGGCCGATGCCGAAGCCGCCGATCCGGACCGCCCCCAGCGGCGCCGACACCCCCTCGGTGACGTTGCCGAAGACGGTCGTCACCAGGCCGATCAGCAGCAGGCTCAGCCCCCAGGTGGCGAGCAGGGTGTCGACCATGCGGCCATAGAGGCGGCGGACCACGACCAATTCGACCACCACCCCGACCGCACCGACCATCAGCGGCGCAACGATGAGCATGGCAACCCACAGGTTGACGCCGTGCTGGTGGGAAACCACCGCGGCATAGCCGCCGAGCATCAGGAACTCGCCATGCGCCAGGTTGATCACCCGCATCATGCCGAACACCACCGCCAGCCCGATGCTGATCAGCACCAGGCTGGCGATGCCGACCAGGACCTGGATCAGGATCGCCGCCGCGAGGTCCATCGCTCCCCCCTTGCCCGAGCGCGCGGGACCTCAGCGATCGTGGAGCTTTTCCCGCACCCTTCGCGACGCGCCCTGCGGGCGCTCCTCAGGGTGAGGTGACGCTTTCGATACAAATATCACCTCGTCCTGAGGAGGCCGCGAAGCGGCCGTCTCGAAGGACGACATGCGACACATTCACGCGCCCTCAGACGTCGATGTCGATCTCGTACATGGTGGTGTCGTCGGGATTGGCGATCAGGTCGCAGACCGCGGCGGTGTCGGCGGGCGGCTGGTCGGGGAAGCTGTCGAGCACCGCGAAGCCCCCGCCCTTGATCTCGCCCAGATAGACGGTCTGGACGATGTGATGGGTCGCCGCATCGATCCGTATGGGGCCGCTCGGGCCGTCGAGGGCGACGCCCGACTCGAGCGCCTCGATGACCGCGTCGTGGTCGGTGGTGCCGGCCCGCCGCACCCCGTCCGCCCACAGCAGGAAGCCCTCGTAGGAGCGCACCGCGAGCTCGTTCACCGCCGGCGCCGCCGCGCCGTAGCGCGCCCTGAGGCGGGCGAGGAAGGCCCGGTTGGCGACCGTCTCGAGCTCCTCGAAATAGCCGTAGCAGGCGACGATTCCGGCGCTCTCGGCCGGCGACAGCACGCGGTGCTCGTTGCCCACCCCGAAGGTGGTCGAGGCGAGCGGGATCGCGTCCTTCATGCCCGCCGCCGCCCACTGGCGGTAGAATGACATGTGCGCGCCGCCGACCAGCACCGAGACCACCATGTCCGGCTTGGCCGCCTGGATCTTGCTGATGGTGGTGCCGAAGTCGGTGACATCGAGCGGGAAGAAGTCGCTGGCGACCACCTCGCCGCCGGCGTCGCGCGCGAACTTGCGCACCCAGCGCGCGGTGATCTGGCCGTAATTGTAGTCGGCGGCGAGCGTGTAGATGCGCTTGCCCCAGCGCTTGATCACGTGCGGCACCAGCCTGGCCACGGTCTGCGCAGGCGTCGAGCCGGTGGCGAAGATGTTGCGGTCGCACACGCCCCCTTCGTATTGGGTGTTGTAGAAGTAGAGCGTGCCGTAGCGCCTGAGCAGCGGCCGGATCGCCTCGCGCGAGGCGCTGGTGATGCCGCCATGGACTACCGCCACGCGCTCGGCCGTCGCCGCCTCGGTCGCGAACTGGGTGTAGAACTGGATGTTCGACTGGGCGTCGTAGACCAGCAGCTCGACCGGGCGCCCGAGCAGGCCGCCGGCGGCATTGGTCTCTTCGACCGCGAGCCGCATGCAGTCGATCATCGGCCGGCCGTAGATGTCGAGACCGCCCGAGGCGTCGAGGATGCCGGCGACCTTGATCGGGCTTTGGGCGCGCGCCGGGCGCGCCGCGGCCGCACCCGCGGCGGCCACGCCGGCGGCACCGGCAAGGAAGCGCCTGCGCGAAATCGACATCGTTGCCGTCTCCAGATACCGGCTGGACCGAGCCGGGCATGCCGCCGGCAACGCTAGTGACGGCCGCTCCGTGAGTCAACGCGCCGCGACCGTCGCGGCCGCTCCGGCGCGCCGAAGGGTCGTTGTCGGGCTCACGATCGAGCGGGCGAAACGGCGGCCGGCGGCCCGGCGCGGCCGTCCCCGGCCGGGCGCTCGCGACCCCTGCCCCTGGCCCGCACCCCCGTCGCGCCTTATTTGCTAAGATGCCGCTCGCCGGCGGCCGGCATCGGGCGGCGCGAGAGGAGGTTGCCAGCCATGGCGGACGGCCCGCGTGGCGACAGCGGCTATGACGAGCTGACGCACAACATGATCCTGCCGGTGGTCGCGATGGCGGCTATCGGCCTGGTGATCATCGTGTTCGTCATCTTCCTGGCCGCGCGCTGGCAGGACATCGACGCTGCCGGGCGCTCGTTCCAGGTCGCCTCCAGCGCCTTCAACTTCGCCCACCGCGACCTGTCGAATACCGCCGCCGACTATGCCCGCCGGCCCGATACGCTGCGCCACCTGGTGCTCGAGCCCGACCCGGACTGGGCCGACCTCAATGTCGGCGAGCCGGTGTCGGAGACCCACGGCTACGACTGGATCCTGGTGATCGGCGGCGACGGCAGCGCGAGCTACGCCTGGGGGCCGGGCGGGGCGCGCAGCTTCGCGGCGGCCCGGGACGGCTCGCCGGCGCTCGAGCGGCTGGTGACGCTGGCGCGCGCGGAGCGTGCCCGCCCGCTCAGGCCGATGACCGGCCTGGCGATGGTCGCCGGCACGCCGCATGTCGCCGCCGCGGTGCCCCTGATCTCCGATGCCGGCGCCGCGCCGCCGGCGGTGCTGGTGTTCGCGCGCGCGATCGACGAGGCGTTCCTCGACCAGCTGTCGCGGGCCTCGGGCCTGTCGAAGGTGCGGCTTCTGTCCGCCGCCGGCCCGGCCGACGAGGACTCGATTCCGCTGGTCGCCGCCGACGGCACGCCGCTCGGCGCCGTCGCCTGGGTGGTCGACCAGTCCGGCCAGGAGGTGTTCACCAAGTCGCTGGTCCTGATCGCGCTCGCCGGGCCGGCCATGATCGTGCTCGGCTGGGCGTTCGTGCGCCGCGCCCGCGACACCGTGTACATGCTGATCCGCCAGGAGCGCGCCTTGCAGGAGGAACGCGCGCGCGCCCAGGAATACCTTGCCGTGGTGCGCGCGGTGGTGGTCGCGCTCGACCCGGACGGGCGCGTGCAGATGATCAACGACCTCGGCCGGCGGATGCTCGGCCGCGACCACTCCGAGCTGGTCGGGCGACGCTGGGTCGCGCTCGCCGTGCCCGAGGACCGCCGGGCCGAGGTGACCGGCCTGTTCGAGCGCATGCTCGCCGGCGCTGACGACGCGCCGGCGACCATCGAGTACGAGATTCTCACTCGCGACGGCGCCCGGCGCCTGGTGTCGTGGCAGCACGCCGCGATCCGCGACCAGCACGGCGCGGTGATCGGCATCCTGGCCAGCGGCGACGACGTCACCGACCGCCGGCGCATGGAGCAGAGGGTGCGCGAGCAGGAGGCGGAGCTTGCCCATTTCCTGCGCCTGGGCACGCTCGGCGAGATGGCCACCGGGCTCGCCCACGAGCTCAACCAGCCGCTCGCCGCGATCAAGAACTTCGCCCAGGGCTGCGTGCGGCGGATGCGCGCGGGCAACGCCGATCCGGCCGAGCTGCTCAAGGCGATCGAGCAGGTCAATGCCCAGGCGACCCGCGCCGGCGAGATCATCCGGCGCATGCGCAGCTTCGTGCGCAAGCGCGAGCCGGTGCGCGCGCCGATGGACGTCAATCAGGCGATCCGCGAGGTCGCCGAGCTGATCGCGCGCGACGTCAAGCGCCTCGGCGTCAGCCTGGAGCTGGCGCTCGACGAGCACCTGCCGCCCGCGCTCGCCGACATGATCCAGGTCGAGCAGGTGATCCTCAACCTGGCGCGCAACGGCCTCGATGTGATCGCGCTCGAGCCGGCCTCCGCCCGGCGCCGGCTGACCATCCGCTCGGGCCCGGGCGAGCAGGGCTCGGTGATGGTCTCGGTCAGCGATACCGGCCGCGGCATCGCGCCGGACCAGGTCGAGAACCTGTTCGAGCCGTTTTACACCACCAAGAAGGAGGGGCTGGGAATGGGCCTGTCGATCTCGCGCTCGATCATCGAGGCGCATCACGGCCGGCTGTGGGCCGAGCCCAACCCCGACGGCGGCAGCGTATTCCGATTCACGCTGCCGGCCGCTAGCATGTCCAAAGCCGCGTGAACGGGATGGCGATCATGAATGACCGGAAACCGACGATCTATGTCGTCGACGACGACGAGGCGGTACGCAACTCGCTGCAATGGCTGATCGCCTCGATCGACCTGGAGGTGCGCACCTACGGCTCGGCGCAGGAGTTCCTGGCCGACTTCTCGCCCGAGGCGCCGGGCTGCCTGGTGGTCGACGTGCGCATGCCCGGCATGAGCGGCCTGGAGCTGCAGCGCCAGCTGGTCGATCGCGGCAGCGACATTCCGGTGGTCGTGATCACCGGCCACGGCGACGTCGAGATGGCGGTGCGCGCCATGAAGGCGGGCGCCTTCGACTTCATCCAGAAGCCGTTCAACGACCAGGTGCTGCTCGACCTGATCCAGACCGCGCTTGAGAAGAGCACGCGCGTCGCCCGCGCGCAGGCCGAGCGGACCCACGTCCGCGACCAGCTGGATCAGCTGACCGAGCGCGAGCGCGAGGTGCTGAACGGCATCGTCGCCGGCGAATCGAATCGCCAGATCGCGACCCGGCTGGACCTGAGCGAAAAGACGATCGAGTTCCATCGCGCCAAGGTGATGCGCAAGATGGAGGCCGGGTCGCTGGCCGAGCTGACCCGCAAGGTGGTGCTGGCCGAGCCCGAGCCGCAGACCTGAGAGCGCGCTAGCGGCGGGGCGAAACGCAACGCCCCCGGCCACGGCGGGCCGGGGGCGAAGCGGGTGAGAACAAACGTTTGCTCCGAACCAACCGCACGCGGTTAGTTGACCGAGGAGAGTTCGCTGCCGACCTTGCCGAAGGTGGCATTGAGCTCGGTGCCGACCATGGTCAGCGCGGCAATGATCACCACCGCGATCAGCGCGGCAATCAGGCCGTACTCGATGGCGGTCGCGCCTTTCTCGTCCTTGACGAGACGACGAACGCCGTAACGGAGCGGAACGAGCCAGTGCATCATCAATTCCTCCAAATTTGCCCTAGTCACAGTCGCCATGAACCAAACGGACCGGTTTAACCTCGTGCATATGAGACCGATCGGCCGCGCACGTAGTGACTTTCGTCACCAAGTCCCCAACTCCTCGGCCCCCCGGACGCAGATGTTTGTCCCGTTTTCCACGACCCGGCCCAATCTTGCCGCTCGCACGTGAACCGCCCCCGGCAACTGCACGGAGTGGGTGAGAATGGCCAGCGGGCCTCCTAGAGCATCTAGGGTTATCCCGAGGGTTGTCAATATCCAACATCGAGGTCGATTTCTTTTCTTTTCGGCGCTGTCCGGCGACCGCCTGCGAAAGGCGAATCTAGCGCGGCCGAGGGATTGGTCAACAGCGGCCCCGGGAAGTGCCCCAACCCGACCGGTCGCGTCCCTCGCCCGGGCCGGCATTAGGCATAATCTCCTAGGTACCGGGAAGCGGGCCCCGCGGGTGCCACGCCCCGGGGCGAGGGCGCGGCGGCGGCGTCGGCCCGGCGAGGGGTGGTGCCGGTGCCGCGGGGGGAACGACGGAGAGGGCGGCAGCGCATGATCGGACTCCGCGACCGGCGGCGGGAGCGCCCAACCTTTCTCGAACGCTACGCCAGCCAGCTCGGCGAGCTGGTCGAGCGCCAGCACGCCGAGGCGGCCCTGATCGCGGCCCGGAACAACGCCGAGCGGTCCGCGGGCGATGCGCGCCGGGCCCAGATCGAGACCGAGCGCGCCAACCTGGCGCTGCGCGAGGAGATGGACCGGCGGCTGAAGGCGCTGGCCGATCTCGAATACCTGGCCAATCACGACCCGCTGACCGATCTGCCCAACCGCAACCTGTTCAACCTGCGCCTGAAGCAGGTGCTCGACCGCGCCCGGCGCACCGGCGAGGCGGTCGGGCTGATGTTCCTCGACCTCGACCGGTTCAAGGACGTCAACGACACCCTCGGCCACGACGTCGGTGACGACCTGCTGCGCGAGGTGGCGCGCCGGCTCAAGATCTCGGTGCGCGCCGAGGACACGGTCGCGCGCGTCGGCGGCGACGAGTTTGCGGTCATCCAGGTCGGCCTCAACTACCCGGCCGAGGCCAACATCCAGGTCGTGCGCATCCTTCGCTACCTGACCGAGCCGGTCCATATCGGCTCCCACAAGCTGTTCACCAGCGCCTCGGTGGGAATCACCGTCTTTCCCCGCGACACCCAGTCCCCCGAGCAGCTGCAGAAGAACGCCGACCTAGCCATGTACCTGGCCAAGGAGGACCAGCGGAGCACGTTCCGGTTCTACGATTCGACCCTCGATGCGGTGGCCAAGCGGCGCGCGTTCCTCGAGCAGGAGCTGCGCGCGGCGATCGAGCAGGAGCAGCTGACGGTCTACTACCAGCCCAAGGTGTCGATCCGCAGCGGCGATCCGGTCGGCGCCGAGGCGCTGGTCCGCTGGCTGCACCCCGAGCAGGGCATGGTGTCGCCGGCGGAGTTCATCCCGGTCGCCGAGCGCACCGGGCTGATCGTGCCGATCGGCGAGTTGACGCTGCGGCGGGCGTGCACGCAGTTCCAGAAATGGCACCGGGACGGCTATGGCCAGATCAAGCTGGCGGTCAACCTGTCGGCGTCGCAGTTCAGCATCACCGACATCCCGAAGCTGGTGCGCGAGGTGCTGGAGGAGACCGGCTTCAGTCCCGACAAGCTCGAGCTCGAGGTCACCGAGACGGCGGTGATGAACGACATGCACAACGCCGTCGACGTGCTCAACGACCTGCATTCGATCGGCGTCAGCCTGTCGATCGACGACTTCGGCACCGGCTACTCGTCGCTCAGCTATCTGCGCCAGCTGCCGGTCAACCGGATCAAGATCGACCGCTCGTTCATCGCCGAGATCGACCGCGCCGACGCCGCCGCCGCGATCGCGCGCGCGGTGGTCAATCTGGGCCGGAGCCTGGGGCTCGAGGTGGTCGCCGAGGGGGTCGAGACGGTGGCCCAGCTCGAGTACCTGCGCAGCATCGACTGCGACGAGGCGCAAGGCTTCCTGTTTAGCAAGGCGGTGCCGGCGGCCGAGTTCGAGCAGTACCTGGCCGAACGCGTCAAGCCGCGGCGCAGGTAGCCGCCCGGCGTCCGCTCAGGCGCTGGCGGCGGACTGGCGCCAGCGCGCGACGACTTCCTTGAGCGATTCCTCCGTGCCGTCGCCGTCGCGCCAGGCGGCCGAGAACTTGGCGGTGCCGCTGTGCGGCATCTTTCCCTCTTCAAGCTGGTTGAACACCAGGCGCATCGGCACCGCCACCCCCTCGCCCACCGCCACCGCCTCGCCGTTGCCGAGCGAGGGCAGCGAGTCGATCAGGCCGCCGGTCGCCTCCGACATCGCCGCGCGCAGGCAATCCTGGTCCTTCTCGCTGGTCATGCGCATGGCGAACAGCGTGTTGCACTGGGACAGCACGTTGGCCGCGATCTCCGACGGCCGCTGGCTGACGATGCCCAGCGAGATGCCGTACTTGCGCCCTTCCTTGGCGATCCGGGCGAGCGCCCGCTTGGTCGGCTCGAATCCGTCGATGTCGCGCGCCGGCGCATAGCGGTGGGCCTCCTCGCAGACCAGCAGCAAGGGCACCCGCTGATCGCTCCATAGGGCGAAGTCGAAGGTCATCCGGCACAGCACCGAAACGACCACGTTGAGCACCTCGGACGGCACCCCCGACAGGTTGACGATCGAGATCGGCTTGCCGGCGACCGGCACCCGGAAGATGCGCGCCAGGATGGCGGTCAGGTTGTCGCGCACCACCACCCCCGAGGGGAACAAGAACGTGTACCGGCGGTCGGACTGCAGCGCCAGCAGCCGGGCCTTGATCCGATGGTACGGGGTCAGGTCGCTGCGGTTCTCGAGCCGCCCCATGGTCTGTTCCAGAAGATGCAGCAGGTCGCCGAACTTGTACGGCGTCGGGGTATCGACGGTGAACGCGCGCGATTCCTCGGAGCTGCCGGTGAAGCGCACCTTGCACCTCTGGATCATGTCGCGAAGGATGGTGGTCTCGGTCATCATGTCCGGCGCCTGGGCGCCGAATACGATCTCGGTCATCTCCTCGAAGTTGAACAGCCAGTGCGGCAGGCGCAGGTCGTCGGGCTCGATGCACTCGGCCAGGCCCTTGAAGGCGTTCGCATACTCGGCGTGAGGATCGAGCAGCACGATGTGCGCGTTGGCGTGCTTGGCGACGATCGCGTTCAGCAGCAGCGACACCGCGCAGCTCTTGCCCGAGCCGGTGGTGCCGAGAATCGAGAAATGCTTGCCCAGCAGGTCGTCGACCACGACATAGGCCGGCACCGCGCGGTTCTGGTGCAGCCGCCCGATCTCGACCGCGTGCTCGGAGCGGCGCTGGTAGACCGTCTGCAGGTCCTCTTGGGTCGCCGCCAGCACCGCGTCGTCGAGCGCGGGCGAGGTCGACATGCCGCGGCGGAACGGCCCGGTCTTGCCGTCGGGGCGCAGCGGCACCTCGCCGACCAGCTCGAGCTCGACGATCTTCATCTCGTCGCTGTTCGCATCGCGCGCCGGGATCGGGATGGTCATGCCGCTGACGATGCCGAAGGCGTTGCTCGCCGACGTGCGCAGCCTGACCAGCGAGCCGATCTGCAGCCCCATCGTCTCGCGGCTCGCCGGCCCCTCGGGCGCGTTCAACAGGCAGATCACCTGGCCGCCCGAAACCGATACCACCCGGCCGATGGTGTTGGGCTCGCCCGTCAGCTCCGCGCTCGACGTCTGCGCCATCGTGGCGACGTCGGCAGTCACCGCCGGCATGTTCATCGCCCGCGGCGCCCGTGCGAGCGCGCCGTGCCGGCGGCGGCGCCGCCTTCGTCGATCCAACGATCGATGCGCCATCGAAGCGACATCGCGGCGTCCTCGCACCAAACCCTGCTGTCGTCGCCAACGGCACCGGGCCGCAGCACGCGCGACCCGGCACCGCGCCTTCCCGGGCGGAGCGCAGCCTACGGCTTGCCGGCACGGGGCGGCGCGCCTCGGTTGCAAAGGCTGGTTAGAAAATAAGGCCCGTCCGGCAACCGGCAATCCGAATCGTTCCGCCGGCGCGCGCGTCGAATTGCTTGCGCCTCGGGCAGTGCCGGGGACCGCGCGCTCGCTTGCCGGCCCGGGCGGGCGCGCCTACCATCGCCATGGTTGGCCACCGCCAGTGGAGGACGAGCAGGGTCATGGCCGTCGACGCCGAGCGCGCGCCCGAGGCGCGCGGCGAAGCCGGCGCGGATGCTGCGCCCGCCCGCGGCCGGCGCCGGCGCGGCGCCCGCCACGCGCTGCTCGCGCTCGGCTGGCTGTGCGTCGCGCTCGGCGCCATCGGCATCGTGGTTCCGGGCATGCCGACCACGATCTTCCTGATCATCGCCCTGTGGGCGTTCTCACGGAGCTCGGAGCAGGTCCGTTCGTGGCTGTACAATCACCGCCGCTTCGGCCCGCCGCTGCAGGCCTGGCACGCCCACGGCGTCATCCCGGCGCGCGCCAAGCTTGCCGCGGTGGCGGTGATGGCGGCGAGCGTCGCGGTGCTCGCCGCCCTCTCCCACGACTGGATCGGCCCCGTGGCCCTGGCCGCGGTGATGGTGCCGGTGGCGGCGTTCATCGTCAGCCGGCCGAGCGCGGTGCCGGCCGGGCGCAGGGGGATCGGCGGCTGCTGAGCGCGGCGGCGGGCGCGCGCCTGAGCATCGGCGCCGCTGCCAGCCACCATGCCGGATGGGCGCGGGCGAGCGCGCCGGCGGCGGCGGCCGCCCGGGCGCGGTCGGCGAACAGCCCGAAGCAGGTCGCGCCGCTGCCCGACATGCGCGCGAGCAGGCATCCCGGCGCCGCCGCCAGCGCGTCGAGCACCTCGCCGATCTCGGGCATCAGGCGCCGCGCCGGCGCCTCGAGGTCGTTGCGCCGCCGCGCCAGCTCCCCCGCCAGCCCGGCCGCCGTGGCCGGCACCCGGATCAGCGGCTCCGCCGCCCCGTAGGCGCCGGCGCGGGCCGCGAACACCGCCGCCGTGGCCAGCGGCCGGCCGGGGTTGGCGAGCACCAGATGGACCGCCGGCCAGCGGCCTTTCAGCGGCTCGACGACCTCGCCGATGCCGCGCACATGGACCGGCCGGCAGGCGAGGCATGCGGGCACGTCGGCGCCCAGCCCGGCGGCGACGCGCCGGAGCGTCTCGGCGCCGTCCTCGAGCCGCCACAGGCGGGCGAGCGCGCGTAAGGTCGCGGCGGCGTCCGCCGAGCCGCCGCCGATGCCGGCGGCGACCGGCAGGCGCTTGTCGAGCTCGATCGCGGCGCCGCCGGCGCGGCCGGTCGCGGCGGCAAGCGCGCGCGCCGCGCGCTCGACCAGGTTCTGGCCCGCCGCCGGCGCCTCGAGCGCCGCCGCCCCGGGCCCGGCGACGGCGAGCTCGAGCCGGTCGGAGGGGCGCACGCGCACCACGTCGCCGACACCGGCGAACACGATCAGGCTGTCGAGCAGGTGGTAGCCGTCGGCGCGCCGGCCGACCACGTGCAGGGTCAGGTTGACCTTGGCCGGCGCCGCCTCGACCACCTCGGGCGCAGGCGCGCGCCGGTCCGCCCCGGCCCGTGCCGGCGACGAGCGAGCGATGTCACATGTCCTTGGTAATCTCGGTCGGCGGGCCGAGGCCTTTGCTGAGCTTCTCGTCAAGCGCCTCGCCAAGCTCCGGCTCGGGCTGGAACGACAACGCCCGGCGCCACTGGAAGCGCGCCTCGGCCTTGCGTCCCACCCGCCACAGGCCGTCGCCGTAGTGGTCGAGGATGACCGGGTCCATCGGCCTCAGCTCGGCCGCCCGCTCGAGATGGCCGACCGCCCGCTCGTACTCGCCGAGCCGATAGAGCACCCAGCCCAGGCTGTCGACGATGTAGCCGTCATTGGGGCGCTGCTCGGCGGCCTTCTCGATCATCGCCTTGGCCGCGTCCAGCTTGATGCCCATCTCGACCCAGCTGTAGCCGAGATAGTTGAGCACCAGCGGCTGGTCCGGCTCGAGCTCGAGCGCCTGCTGCAGGTCGCGCTCGGCGCGCTGCCACTGGTGCGCCCGCTCGAGCGACATGCCGCGGGCGTAGAGCAGCGTCCAGTGCCGCTGCTCCAGCGTCGGAATGCGCGCAAATGCCTGGTCGTAGGCGGTGACCGCGTCCGCGTAGCGCTCCTCGCGCCGCATCAGGTCGGCGAGCTGGATCAACGGGTCGGGCCGCTCGGGGCGCTCGCGCGCCATCGCCCGGAACTCCTCGGCGGCCTCGTCGATCTTGTCCGACGAGGCGAGCGCGTTGGCGATGCGCAGGCGCACCGACCAGGCCAGGCCCGACTCGCTCGGCACCTGGCGATAGGCCGCCACCGCAGCGTCGGTCTGGCCGACCGTGATCAGGATGTCGCCGAGCAGCATCGCGCCGACGTCGAGGCCGGGACGCAGGTAAAGGGCCAACTGGCCATAGACCAGCGCCGGCTCGAGCGCGTTCTCCTGGAACAGCGAGATGGCGATGCCGTACAGCGCCTCGGCGAAGCCCTCGTTCGCGCTCGTCACCGGCAACGGCGGCGGCGCGCCGGCCTCGAGCGCGCGGTAGGCGGCGTCGAGGAAGGTGGTATCGGGGTTCTGGTCGAGGAACGCGTCGTAGATCGCGCGCGCCTCGTCCAGCCGGCCGGTGCGCTGGTAGAACCCGCCCGCCGCCTGGACCACGCGCAACGGGCCGCCCGGCGAGCCGCTGAGCGCGCTGGCATAGCCGTTCTCCGCGGCCTGGCTGCGGCCGAAGATCTCACCGATCAGGCCGCTGTGGTAGTCGTGGGTGCCGGCGAACACCGAGTTGGCCGACAGCGGCTCGAGCGCGGCCAGCGCCTGGTCGGCGTCGGCGCGCCCGACCCAGGTCCAGGCCCTGAGCAGCGGCACCAGGTACTGGTTGAAGCCCGAGCCCGGCATCTTGTCGAGCCACCCGGCGGCGTCCTCGTAGGCGCCGTCGCCGACCGCGTCCACCGCCAGTGCCAGCGCCGCCACCGGCGACTCGGGATCGACCTCGAGCAGGCGCCGGGCGAGCTCGGTCCCGAGGTCCAGGTCGCGCACGGCGAGCGCGCCCATCAGCGCCCGGTTGAGCAGCTCCGGATTGTCGGGATCCGCTTCCAGCGAACGCAAGTAGAACCTGAGCGCGCTGGGGGCGTCGTTCTCGAGATGCGCGTGGCGGCCGGCCAGATAGCTGCCGAGCGGCGAGCCTTCGCCGTCGACCGCGCCCGGCGGCAGATCCAGCGCTTGCGAGGTCTGCGCCAGGCGCAGCGGGGTCGCCGGCTCGGCGGTAACCTCGGCCGGGCCGGCCGCGGGTTCGCCGACGCGCCCCGCGCAGGCGCCGAGGATCAGCACCGCCGCCGCCGCGACCAGCGCCCCCTGGCGGGCACCGCCGCCGGCGCCCGCCGGAGGCGACGCCCGAGACCTTCCGCTAAAGTGGTCCACTGCCATCTCGACCGCGCCTACAGGTTGCCCGCCCAGGACTGAGTCTATTCGCCGCCGCCGCACTTGCAATCCACACCTTGCTCCGGGCGCGCGCGGCGGTTGACCTTTCGCCCCGCTTCGCGCACAACGGCGCCCCGGGGACAGACACGAATAAGTATAGCGTTGATTGAAGGGTGGCACGCATGTCCAGCCGAAACAATCCCGCCCGCCGCCAGGGCCGGTCCAACGAGAAGGACTACCAGAACAAGAAGGTCAAGCCGGTGCTCTACATCGGCTCGTTCGTCGGCCACGGCCGCTATGTCGCCGCCCAGGACGAGTCCGGCAAGCTGGTCTTTGACGCCTACGGCAAGCCGATCCCCTACAGCCAGATCTGAGCGGCGGCGGTGGCGGAGCCCGGCGGCCGGCGCGCGCTTGCCCGCCGCCAGCTCGCCTGGCTGGTCGAGAGCGGCGCCGACGAGGCGCTCGGCGCTGACGCCCGCGACCGGTTCGCGCCCGCACCGCGCATCCAGCCGGCGCCGGCCCCGCCGCCTGCGGCGCCCGGGCCGAGCGCGCGCCCGGCGCCGCCCGCGCTCGCCAGCACCGCGGCGCTGATCGAGCGGGCGCGGGAAACCGCCGAGGCGGCAGCGACGGTCGCGGACCTCGCCCGGGAGGTCGCCGCGTTCGACGGCTGCGCGCTCAGCCGGACCGCCAAGACCACCGTGTTCGCCGACGGCAACCCGGCCGCCGACCTGATGCTGATCGGCGAGGCGCCGGGCGCCGAGGAGGACCGCCGCGGCCTGCCCTTCGTCGGCGCCGCCGGCCAGTTGCTCGACCGCATGCTGGCCGCGATCGGGCGCGATCGGGGCTCCGCCTACATCACCAACATGGTGTACTGGCGGCCGCCGGGTAACCGCAACCCGACGACCGAGGAGATGGCGCTCTGCCGCCCGTTCGTCGACCGCCACATCGCCCTGGTGCAACCCCAGGTGCTGGTCTGCCTGGGCGCCATCTCGGCCAAGAGCCTGCTCGCCCGCAACGACGGCATCACCCGCCTGCGCGGGCGCTGGTTCGAGGTCCAGCCCGCCGGGCTCGACCGCCCGGTCGCCACCATCGCAATCTTCCACCCGGCCTTCCTGCTGCGTCAGCCGAGCCAGAAGCGGCTCGCCTGGCGCGACCTGCAGGCGATTCGCCAGCGCCTGACCCCCACAACCTGAAGTAGTAGCAGCGAAATCGGCCCTACCGGCGGGACTCGTGCGGGTTGCGCCGGGCGCCCGAATTCCGTATAAGACATGCCTATTTTTAGTCGCATTTTAGACAAATATGGGCGTCGGGGGGATGACAGGACGGAGGCTCATCGATTGGCTCGCGGTGGGGGCGCTGGTCGCCGGCGCGATCTGGCATCCGCCCGACGCGCGCGCGGACGACGTGAGCGCGGGCGGGCTGGAGCTGGTTGAGCTGACCACGCCGTCCGCCCGGCTGCCGCGCGCCGCGGGCAGCTTGAGCCGCGTCCCGGCGATGCTCGGCGCCGCCGACATCTCCGCCTATCGGCGCATCTTCGACCTGCAGCGCGACGGCGACTGGGCGGCGGCGGACGCGCTGATCGCCGGGCTCGGCAACGACGTGCTGCTCGGCCATGTGCTGCGCCAGCGCTACATGCACCAGACTTGGCACTCGGACTACGACGGGCTGTGCGCCTGGCTCGGGCGCTACGCCGACCATCCGGGCGCGATGCGCGTGTTCCGCCTGGCGCTCAAGCGGCGCGTCGACGGCGCGACGGCGCCGGCGGAGCCGGAGGGCGACTCCTTGCGCGGCATCGGCGAGATCTCGGGCCGCGCCGGACCGGCGCTGCCGCGCCTCAAGCTCGACCCCGTCCAGAGGCAAGCGGGCGATGCGCTGCTGGAGCGCGTTCAGCACCTGGTCGGCGACGGCAAGCCGGGCGAGGCGCTGGATGCCCTCGCCCAACCCGAGGCCGGATCGCTGCTGAGCGCGGCGGAGTATGACGCGGCGCGCGCGACCGTCGCCCGCGGCCTGTTCTCCGCCGGACGCGACCGCGAGGCCTACGACGTCGCCCGCCATGCCGCGGCGCGCTCGGGAAGGCTGGTGGGCGATGCC
>DASWHU010000371.1:0-9347 GCA_036398035.1 Alphaproteobacteria bacterium
GGCTGGGCGCTGTCGGTGGTCGAGGCCGGCGAGTTCGCCGACCCGGCCTACCTCGCCAACCCGCACGACCGTTGCTTCCACTGCAAGACCAACCTTTACCGCACGATCGGCGCGCTGACCGCGCGCACGGTGGTTTCGGGCGCCAACCTCGACGATCTCGCCGACTATCGCCCTGGCCTCGCCGCCGCCGCGCGGCACGGCGTGCGCCATCCCTATGTCGAGGCGAACATCGACAAGGCATGCGTGCGCGCGCTCGCCGCCGGTCTTGGCCTCGACGAGGTCGCCGACCTGCCGGCCGCGCCGTGCCTGTCGAGCCGGGTCGAGACCGGCATCGCCATCGACGCCGACATGCTGCGCCTGATCGACGCCGCCGAGCGCTTCGTCCGCCGGCGCGTGCGCCCGGACACGGTGCGCTGCCGGCTGCGCGGCTCGGGCGTCGTGATCGAGCTCGACGAGCCTGCGCTCGCCCGCCTTGAGGGAGGCGCCGCGGCATCCCTCGCCGAGGCGGTGGCGGCGATGTTCGCCCGCGCCGGCGCGCGCCGCGCGGTGCGCGTCGCGCCCTACGTCCGCGGCAGCGCGTTCGTCGGCGGGGCGCGGCCGTGAACGACGTCGCGCGCGAGGTCAGGCTCGACTTCGGCCGCGGGCCCCGGATCGGCCTGGACGAGGCGATCCTATGTGAGCACAAGAGCTTAGAACAGATCGTTCATATTATGGAGCAGGCGCGGGTGCGCGCGCGCAGCCTGCTGCTGACGCGCCTCGGCGCTGACCTGGCGGCGGCCCTGCCCGAGCAGCTCGCGGCCGCGCTCGACTACTGCGCGACCTCGCGCACGGCGTTCTTCGGCTCGGTCGCGGCGCCGAGCGCGCCGGCGCGCGTCGCCGTGGTCGCGGGCGGCAGCTCGGACGCCCCGGTCGCGCGCGAGGCGGCGCGCACCCTCGCCTTTGCCGGCCAGGCGAGCGAGCTCGCCTTCGACGTCGGCGTCGCCGGGCTGTGGCGGCTGCTCGACGAGATCGGGCGGCTCGAGCGCATGGCGGTAGTGATCGTCGCCGCGGGCATGGACGCGGCGCTGGTCAGCGTCGTCGCCGGCCTGGTGCCGGGTGCGGTGGTGGCATTGCCGACCTCGACCGGCTACGGCATGGCCGACCGCGGCGAGACCGCGCTCAGGGCGGCGCTGGCGAGCTGCAGCCCGGGCGTGGTCGCGGTCAACATCGACAATGGTTACGGCGCCGCCTGCGCCGCGCTGCGCATCCTCAACGCGACCGGCGCGCGCGTTGCAGCCGAAAGGCCGGGCCGCGATGCAGGTTGAGCTCCGCTACGGCAAGGGCGGGCTCGACATCACGCTCGACCCGGCGTGGCGGGCGCGCCTGGTGCGCAAGCCGTCGATGCCGGCGATCACGGATCCCCCTTCAGCGGTGCGCCGCGCGCTGGCCCACCCGGTGGCGGCGCCGGCGCTGGTCGAGGCCGCGGCCGGGGCGCGCTCGGCCTGCATCCTGATCTGCGACATCACCCGGCCGGTGCCGAACGGCACCGTGCTGCCGGTGCTGGTGCGCGCGCTGATCGGCGCCGGGGTGCCGGCGGAGGCGATCACCGTGCTGATCGCGACCGGCCTGCACCGGCCCAACGAGGGCGCGGAGCTGCGCGAGCTGGTCGGCGACGACTGGGTATTGGAGACCGTACGGGTGGAGAACCACGACGCGCGCGACGACGCCGCCCACGTCCATGTCGGCACCACCACCCGCGGCAACGTCGTCCGCCTCGACCGGCGCTTCGTCGACGCCGAGCTCAAGATCGTCACCGGCCTGGTCGAGCCGCACTTCATGGCCGGCTACTCGGGCGGGCGCAAGGTGATCGCCCCCGGCGTCGCCCACCGCGACACCATCACCACCTTCCACAGCGCCCGCTACATGGAGGATGCCAACGCCGTCAACTGCGTGCTCGACCGCAACCCGCTGCACGGCGACCAGCTTGAGATCGTGGCCATGATCGGCGGCGCGGTCGCGGTCAACACGGTGATCGACGAGGGCCGCCGGCTGTCGTTCGTCAACTACGGCGAGATCGTCAACAGCCACCTCGACGCGGTCGCCTTCGCCCGCCGCTTCACCGAGGTGCCGGTGGCCGAGCGCTTCCCGACCGTGGTCACCAGCGCCGCCGGCTTTCCGCTCGACAAGACCTACTACCAGACCATCAAGAGCATGGTCGCGCCGCTCGACATCCTCGAGCCCGGCGGCACCTTGATCGTCGCCTCGCAGATGTCCGAAGGCATGGGCTCGGCCGAGTTCTGCGACGCCCAGCGCCGCCTGATCAGGCTCGGGCCCGAGCGCTTCCTCGACAGCCTGATCGCCAAGCGCCACGCCGACATCGACGAATGGCAGACCGAGATGCAGCTCAAGCCGATGCGCATCGGCAAGGTCCAGCTCTACAGCACCGGGCTCAGCGGTAGCGACAGCGCGCTCACCGGGGTGGAGATGATCGACTCGGTCGAGCAGGCGATCCGCGACTCGGTCGCGCGCGCCGGGGATTCGCGGGTGGCGTTGGTGCCCGAAGGGCCGTACGTCGTGCCCCAATACCGCCCCGAGGCCGAAAGCCGGCGCAGCGCCGCGTGAGCGCCGAGGCGGCGCGGCGCAACGTGCGCCGGCCTCAGATGTCCTCTTCCTCGGCCACCAGGCCGACCAGGTTGTCGAGCTCGCCGCGCAGCTGGCGCCGCTTGAGCAGCTTGGCGCGCGCCTCCTGGGGCAGGTCGGTCTGCTGGATGATGTTCTTGTCCAGCAGCACGCTGATCAGGTCCTCGAGCACGCGCACCAGCTCGAAGTCAGACTCGGTCAGGCTGCGGCGCGGGTCGTCGGCGGCGCCGCCGGCACCGATGAAGCGGCGCACCTCGTCGGCGTCGGCGCGCACGAACTCGCGCGCGTCCGCCTGCGCCTCGGCGAACAGGGCTGCCACGCGCCCGCCCGGTCCTCGCTTGACGTACGGCATGGGTCGCCTCCTCGGGGCGTCCCGCTTCGGTAATCGATTCGCCCCGATAAAGTGTAGACCGCGCCCGGGCCCGGGCAAATCCGGACGCTCGGTCGGGATTGACCTTTCCCGGCCGCGCTCTATCATCGGCGCCGGTGGTTCCCCGTTGGGGGATTGAAAGGGAACGCGGTGCGGCCGGCACTCGTCCGGCCAATACCGCGGCTGCCCCCGCAACTGTGGGCGGGTGGCCCGTCGCCGCAACACGCCACTGGGCAACTGGGAAGGCGGGCGGCGGGCTCAGATCCGCGAGCCAGGAGACCTGCCACCATCGTCAGTCAACGTGAAGGCGCCGGACGGGGTGTGCCGGCGACGGTCATGTCGCTCGAAACCAGTTACCCACAGTCCCAGGTTTTCGGCCGGCACGCGCCCGCATTCGCGCTGACGCAGCACGTCGCGGGCGGTGGCGGCACCGCGCGCGACCGGATGTGATCCGCCCGCGCCGGTGCGCGGTCGGACGCGGAGGGACGCACCGATGGTCAAGCTCGACAAGATCTATACCCGCGGCGGCGATAAGGGGGCGACGTCGCTCGGCGACGGCAGCCGGGTGCCGAAGCACGCGCTACGGGTGGACGCCTACGGCACCGTGGACGAAGCCAATGCCGCGATCGGGCTCGCGCGCCTGGCCACGGACGGCGAGGCCGACGCGATGCTCGCGCGCATCCAGAACGACCTGTTCGACCTCGGCGCCGACCTGTGCCTGCCGGCAGGCTCGCGCAAGGGCAAGGGCGCGCTCAGGATCGTCGACTCCCAGGTCGCGCGGCTCGAGGCCGAGATCGACTCGCTCAATGCCGAGCTGGCGCCGCTCGACTCCTTCATCCTGCCCGGCGGCAGCCGGGCCTCGGCGAATCTGCATTTCGCGCGCACGGTGGTCCGCCGGGCGGAGCGGCTGGTGGCCGAGCTCGGCGAAGCCGAGACGGTCGCCGCGCCCGCGCTCGCCTATCTTAACCGGCTGTCCGATCACCTGTTCGTGCTCGCCCGCTGGCTCAACGACCGCGGCCGCGGCGACGTGCTGTGGACGCCGGGGGCCAACCGATGACGCGCGCCGGCTGGCTCGCCGCAGGCCTCGTGCTCGCGGCGGCGCCGGCGGCGGCAACCGATGCTCCCGCCTACCTGCTGCCCGACGTCGTCGTCACGCCGTTGCGCGCGCCCACGCCGGCGGCGCGATCCGCGAGCACGGTGAGCGTGATCGAGGGCGACGTCATCGAGACCCGCCAGCAGCGCGACATCGTCGAGGTGCTGCGCACCGTTCCCGGGCTCAACGTGGTCCAGACCGGGCCGCGCGGCGCGCAGGCCTCGGTGTTCACCCGCGGCACCAACTCGAACCACACCCTGGTCCTGCTCAACGGCATCCAGATCGGCGATCCCAGCGTGCCCAGCAACGCCTTCGACTTCGCCCATCTGACTGCCGACAGGATCGAGCGCGTGGAGGTGCTGCGCGGCCCGCAGGCGACCATCTATGGCGCGGATGCGATCGGCGGCGTGGTCAACATCATCACCCGCCGCGGCGACGGCCCGCCGGGCGGCTTCGTCGAGGTCGAGGGCGGCAGCTTCTCGACCCATGCCGAGCGCCTCGGCGTCAGCGGCGGCACCGCGCTGTACGACTACGACCTCGGCGTTGCGCGCTTCGAGACCGCGGGCGTCTCGATCACGCCCCCGCGCCTGTGGCCGGGGGCGCTCGCCGTCGATGAGCGCGACGGCTACGACAACCTGACCGGGCAGGTCCAGCTCGGACTGCGCCCGCTCGATGGGATCGAGCTCCGCGCCTATGGGCGGCGCACCAATACACGCCAGGACAATGATTCGTTCCTGAACGATCCCAATGCCGAGACCAAGAGCTTCCAGACCTTCGCCCGCGCCGAGGCGTCGGCCGAGCTGTTCGACGGCGTGCTCGAGACCCGGCTCGGCTACGCGCTCACCGTGCACGACCGCAAGAACACCGACGACCCCGATGCGGTCGATCCGGTCGAGGTATCGGACTTCAAGGACCAGGGCCGGCGCACCGTGGTCGACCTCCAGGGCACCCTCAACGCGATCCCCGGCAACACCCTGGTGTTCGGCGCCGAGTACGAGCGCGAGAGCATGTCGAGCTCGAACTTCAGCATCGACCAGTTCGGCAGCCTGATCAGCGGCGGCACCCACGAGGACGACGAGGTCTATGCCGGCTACCTCCAGGACACCGTCGCCATCGGCGAGCGGCTGTCGGTGACCGGCGGCGTGCGCTTCGACGCCCATCAGAGCTTCGGCCTGCAGACCACCTGGCGGGCGGGGGCGAGCTACGACCTCGCGGAGACGGGCAGCCGCCTCAAGGCGAGCTACGCCACCGGCTTCGTCGCGCCGAGCCTGTTCCAGCGCTACGGCTTGTCCACCTTCACCTCGGCCTTCTTCAGCTCGACCTTCGTCGGCAACCCGGCGCTCAAGCCCGAGCGCAGCCGAAGCTGGGAGGCCGGCATCGAGCAGGACCTGCTCGACGGCATGGTGACCTTCGGCGCGGCCTATTTCGAGACCGAGATCGACAACCTGATCACCTCCAACGCCACCTTCACCACCAACATCAACCTCGGCCGGGCGGACATCCACGGCGTCGAGTCGTTTCTCGCCCTGCGCCCGGTCGACTGGGCGGAGCTGAGGCTCGACCACACCTACCTGCGCGCCGAGGACGCCGACATCGGCGAGGACCTGCTGCGCCGGCCGAAGCACAAGGCGAGCGCGGCGCTGACCCTGTACCCGGTCGACGGCGCCAGCGTCACCCTCGATGCGCTCTATGTCGGCCGCCGCGTGGACGGCGACGCATTGCTGTTCGCGCGCATCACCAAGGGCAGCTACACGGTGGTCAACCTGGCCGGCGACTACCGGCTCGGGGAGCATGTGCGCGTGTTCGCGCGCGTCGAGAACCTGTTCGACCGCGACTACGAGGATCCGGACGGCTTCGCCCATCCCGGGCTCGGCGCGTTCGTCGGCGTGCGGCTGTCGCTGTGAGCTGGCGTGCGGCGGCCCTGCTGCTGGCACTGCTGGTCGCGGCCGGCACCGCCGAGGCGCGGCCCGAGCGGGTGGTGTCGGTCAACCTGTGCACCGACATCCTGACCTTGCTGGTCGCCGCGCCCGGCCAGGTCGCCTCGGTGACCTGGCTCGGCGCCGATCCGGACGAATCCCCGGTCGCCGACCTCGCCGCCGGGCTGGCGGTCAACCACGGCGCGGCCGAGGAGGTGATGCGCCTCGACGCCGACCTGGTGGTCGCGGCTGACTACTCGGCGCAGGCGAGCCTCGCCCTGCTGCGGCGGCTCGGTGTCCCGGTCGTCGAGGTCGCGGTCGAGGACTCGGTTGCCGGCGTCGCGGCCGCGCTGAAGACGCTGGGCGAGGCGCTCGGGGTGCCGGAAAACGCGGCGGCGGTGGTCGCGCGCCTGAACGGGGGTCTCGCGCGGCTCGCGGCAACGGCGCCGGGGCGGGGACGGACGGCGCTGGTCTATCGCACCGGCGGCTACGTGGCGGCGCGACCGGGGTTGATCGATCACATGCTGGCGGCGCTCGGCCTCGACAACCTGGCCGCGGCGCGCGGCTTTGCCGCGGGCACGCAGCCATCGGTCGAGGAGCTGCTTCTCGCCCGCCCCGAGCTGCTTGTGGTCGAGTCCTATCGCCCGGGCGCACCCTCGCTGGCCGAGGCGCGGCTCGGCCATCGGGCGCTCGCCGCGTTGCGCGACTCGGCCCAGGTGGTC
Organism: Alphaproteobacteria bacterium; assembly: GCA_036398035.1. Taxonomy (GTDB): domain Bacteria; phylum Pseudomonadota; class Alphaproteobacteria; order UBA7887; family UBA7887; genus DASWHU01. The sequence continues at coordinate 6,721 of DASWHU010000371.1, forward strand.
GCCGTGCCGGCGCCGCTGTGGGCGTGCCCGAGCCCGTTCATCGCCGACGCCGCCGAGGCTGTCGCCGATGCCTTGATCGCGGGCGATGAGCCGAGGTGACGTGCGCGCGATGACCGCGCCCGCGCCGTGGGGGCTCTACCTCGCGGGCGCGGTGCTGCTGGTCGCGGCGGCGGCGGGCTCGGTGCTGGTCGGCCCGGGCGGAGGCCTGTTCGCCCTGTGGCGCGACGACCCCGACCTCGCCTCGCTGATCGCGTTCGAGATCCGCCTGCCGCGGCTTGCGCTGGCGCTGGTCACCGGCGCGACCCTCGGCCTCAGCGGCGCCGCGCTCCAGGGGCTGCTGCGCAACCCGCTCGCCGAGCCCGGCCTGATCGGCGCCTCGAGCAGCGCGGCCCTGGGTGCGGTGCTGGTGCTCTATTTCGGGCTGAGCGCGGCGGTGCCGATGGCGCTGCCGCTCGCCGGCATGGCCGGGGCGCTGGTCTCGGTGGTGCTGCTCGCGGCTCTGGTCGGGGGCGAGGCGAGCACGCTCACCCTGATCCTCGCCGGCATCGCCATCAACAGCTTCGCCACCGCGCTCACCGCGCTTGCGCTCAACCTCGCGCCCAACCCCTACGCGGTCTACGAGATCGTGTTCTGGCTGCTCGGCTCGGTCGCCGACCGCGACCTCGACCAGCTGGCGCTGATCGCCGGCCCGGTGGCGCTCGGCTGGCTGCTGCTGCTCGGCGCCGGGCGCGGGCTCGATGCGCTGAGCCTGGGCGAGGAGGTGGCGCAGAGCCTCGGCGTGCGCACCGGGCGGCTGTTCGCGCAGGTCGTCGTCGGCACCGCGCTCGCGGTCGGCGCGGTGGTCTCGGTGACCGGCGTGATCGGTTTCGTCGGCCTGGTGGTGCCGCACCTGGTCCGCCCGCTGCTCGGCCACCAGCCGGGGCGGCTGCTGCCGGCGAGTGCGCTCGCCGGCGCGATCCTGCTGGTGGTCGCCGACATCGCGGTGCGGCTCGCCGCGCCGGCCGGCGGCGAGCTCCGCCTCGGCGTGGTCACCGCGCTGGTGGGTGCGCCGTTCTTCCTGTGGCTGCTGCTCGAGACGCGCAGGCGAATGCTGTGATCGAGGCGCGCGGCGTCTCGCTCAGCCTGGCCGGGCGCGAGGTCCTGCGCGCGGTCGACTTCGCCGCCGCGGCCGGGCAGACGGTGGGCGTGGTCGGGCCGAACGGCGCCGGCAAGACCTCGCTGGTGCGGGTGCTCGCCGGCCTGATCGCGCCGGCCGCCGGCGAGGTCAGGCTCGACGGCCGTCCGCTTGGGTCGTGGCCGCGGCCGGCGCGCGCGCGCAGGCTCGCTTATCTGCCCCAGGGCGAGACCGTGCATTGGCCGATCACCGCCGGACGGCTGGTGGCGCTCGGCCGGCTGCCGCACCTGGTGGCGTGGCAGCGCCCGCGCCCCGAGGACGCGGCGGCGATCGAGCGCGCCATGGCCGCGGCCGATGTCGTTGCCCTGGCAGGGCGGCGGATGCCCGAGCTGTCGGCGGGCGAGCGGCGCCGGGTGCTGATCGCGCGCGCGCTCGCGGTCGAGGCGCCGGTCCTGCTCGCCGACGAGCCGGTCGCCGGCCTCGATCCCTACCACCAGCTCGAGATCCTTGAGCTGTTGCGCGCCACCGCCGCGGCCGGGCGGACGGTGGTGGTGGTGCTTCACGACCTCGCGCTGGCGGCGCGCTTCTGCGACCGGGTGGCGGTGCTGCGCGACGGCGCGGTGCTCGCCGCCGGGCCCGCGCGCGCGACCCTCGGGGCCGAGACCATCGCGCGCGCGTTCGATGTCGATGTCGCCACCGTGGTCGCGAACGGCGAGGCCGCGCCGCTGCCCTGGCGCCGCCGCCCCAAGGCCGCGGGTTCCTGATAGGCTCGTGCCGATGGAGACCCGCATGGCCCGGCCCGTCGCCTACGACAACGCCCCCATCGCGCCCGGCATCCGCTCGCGCTTCGTCGAGCGGATCAACGGCCTGACGGTTCACCTGCTCGAAGCGGGCTTCGAGGCCAAGGGCCGGCCATGCGTCGTGCTGCTGCACGGCTTTCCGGAACTCGCCTACAGCTGGCGCAAGGTGATGCCCGCCATCGCCGCGGCGGGGTTTCACGTCATCGCGCCCGACCAGAGGGGCTACGGGCTGACCACCGGCTGGGACGGCAGCTACGACGGCGACCTCGCCTCGTTCCGCCCGCTCAACCTGGTGCGCGACGTGCTCGCGCTCGTGCTCGCGCTCGGCCACCGCTCGGTCGCGGCCGTGGTCGGGCACGATTTCGGCGCGCGCGTCGCCGCCGGCTGCGCGCTCGTCCGCCCAGATATTTTTCGCGCGATGGTGCTGATGAGCGCGCCGTTCCCGGGCCCGCCGCCGCCGGCGAGTACCGTCCCCGCCGGCCCCAGCATCCACGACCAGCTCGCCGCGCTCGACCCGCCGCGCAAGCATTACCAGTGGTACTACTCGACGCGCCACGCCAACGACGACATGCGCCACTGCGCCCAAGGCGTGCACGCGTTCCTGCGCGCCTACTTCCACGTCAAGAGCGCGGACTGGAAACCGAACCGCCCGTACCGGCTCGCGTCGTGGAGCGCCGGCGAGCTCGCCAAGCTGCCGACCTATTACGTGATGG
>DASWHU010000372.1:0-7813 GCA_036398035.1 Alphaproteobacteria bacterium
CGCTCGCTCCCCGGCCTGAACCTCATCAGCCGCACCATCAGCGGGCCGTCCGGCCCATCATGCTCGTTGAGGAGCACCTTGTGGGCGATGCCCGGAATGCTGGTGCGCCGCCAGGCGCGCGCCGCGGTGTCGATGCGCAGCCTCTGCGCGCCGCGATACTGGCGCAGGTGCACGAACAGCTGGCAGCCGTGCTCCGACCACGGCGCGTGCGGCGAGCCTTCCGGGCTTAGCAGGTAGCTTCCCGGGCCCCAGTCGCCGGTGTGGTCGGAGAAGGTGCCGGCGAGCACCACGATCTCCTCGCCCTCAGGGTGCTCGTGCGCCGGGAAGCGCGAGCCCGCCGCATAGCGCACGATCGAGGTCACCCGCCCGGACTCAGGCGCGCCGTCGTGATAGACGCGCTTGCGCGCCACCCCCTTGGCCGGGCTCGCGGCCCACGCCATGGCGGCGGTGTCGGCGTGCGCGCGCAAGGACAGGTCGGCGTTGATCGCCACCGTTCCCGCCAGCTCAGAAGCCCGGCGCCGGTCGCCTCACCCTTCGAGACGCGCCCCGCGGGCGCTCCTCAGGGTGAGGTAATTCATTGACATTCAAGATGTCCTCGTCCTGAGGAGCGAGCGCAGCGAGCGTCTCGAAGGACAACGGGCGGGTCATTCGCCCACCCTCAGCCGAGCGCCTCGGTGCCGCCCACGGTCAGCTTGTCGACCAAGAGGGTCGGCAGGCCGACGCCGACCGGCACCCCCTGGCCGTTCTTGCCGCAGGTGCCGATGCCGGGGTCGAGGCGCATGTCGTTGCCGATCGCGCGCACGCGCTTGAGCACCTCGTGGCCGGTGCCGATCAGGGTCGCGCCCTTGACCGGGGCGGTGACCTTGCCGGCCTCGATCAGGTACGCCTCGCTGGCCGAGAACACGAACTTGCCGCTGGTGATGTCGACCTGGCCGCCGCCGAAGTTGACCGCGTAGAGCCCCTTGCCGACCGAGGCGATAATGTCCGCGGGGTCGGCCTCGCCCGCGACCATGATGGTGTTGCGCATGCGCGGCATCGGCTGGTGGGCGAAGCTCTGGCGGCGGCCGTTGCCGGTCGAGCGCGCGCCCATCAGGCGGGCGTTCAGCCGGTCGTGCATGTAGCCGACCAGGGTGCCGTCCTCGATCAGGGTGGTGCGCTGGGTCGGCGTGCCCTCGTCGTCGACGGTGAGCGAGCCGCGGCGCGATTCCAGCGTGCCGTCGTCGATCACGGTCACCCCGCCCGCCGCGACCTTCTCGCCCATGAGCCCTGAGAACACGCTGGTGCGCTTGCGGTTGAAGTCGCCCTCGAGGCCGTGGCCGATCGCCTCGTGCAACAGGATTCCCGGCCAGCCGGGGCCGAGCACCACCTGCATCTCGCCCGCCGGCGCATCGCGCGCGTCCAGCAGCACCAGCGCCTGGCGCAGCGCCTCGTCGACATGCTCGCGCCAGGTCGTCTCGTCGAGCAGGATGTCGTAGCCGTAGCGCCCGCCCGAGCCGTGGCTGCCGGTCTCCATGTGGGCGCCGTCGCCGACCACCACCGAGACGTTGAGGCGCACCAGCGGGCGGATGTCGCCGACCCGGGCGCCGTCGGCGCGCACGATCTCGACCGCCTGCCAGCTGCCCGACAGCGCCGCCATCACTTGGCGGACGCGCGAGTCCCGCGCGCGGGCGTAGGCATCCATCCGTTCCAGCAGCGCGACCTTGGCGGCGAAGTCGACCGCGTTCAGCGGGTTGTCCTCGCGGTACAGTTCGAGGTTGCTGCCGTGCGGGCCGACATCGGCTTGGCCGCCGCGGCCGGTGCGCACCGCCTTGACCGTCTCGGCGGCGCGCCGGATCGCCGCCTCGCTCAGCTCCGAGGCGTGGCCGTAGCCGGTCGCCTCGCCCGAGACCGCGCGCAGGCCGAATCCCTGCGAGGTGTCGAAGCTCGCCGACTTGAGCCGGCCGTCGTCGAAGGCGAGGCTCTCGGACTGGCGGTACTCCAGGAACAACTCGCCGTCGTCGGCGCCGCCGAGGGCATCGGCGACGATGTCCGCGACCCGTCCGGCGTCCATGCCGGTGCGGCTGAAGAACAGGTCCTCGAGCTTGGCGATGTCGGTCATGGTCTCCGCTCCGGCCGGGATTTTGTCGCGCGCGCGCTCCGTACGTCGCCTATATGTAGCGGGGCCGGGCCGCCAATCCAACCGGCGGCCGGCGAACAAGGTGACGGATGGCCCCGGGCATGACCGCGACCGCGCCAAGGGTGACGCTCGCCGGCGACGGCTTCGCGCTGTCGGCGCCGGCGCCGCGGGCGGGTGAGCGAATCGAGGCCCCCGGCCGCGGGCCGCGCGCGCTGCTCGCCGCTCCCTGCCTCGAGCACCGCCCGAGCGCGGCGCCGGCGGCGTTCGCGCGCGCCGCGGCGGCGCGGCGCCCCGACCTGTCCCTGATCGCGCTCAGCGCCGACGACGACGCGGTGCGCGCGCGCTGGTGCCGGCATGCCGGCTGGCGGCCGGGCCGCTGCCCGCCCGAGGCCGCCGCCCGGCTCGGCATCTGGCTGCCGCGGCTGCAGCTGTTCGCGCCGGCGCTGTTGGTGATCGACGCGGCCGGCCGCCTGTGCCACGCCGAGATCGTGCGCGACCTCGCCGCCGAGGTCGATTTCGACGCCGCGCTGGCGGCGCTCGCGGGGCTGGCATGAGCGACGACCGCCGGCCGCTGCTCGGCGGGCTGGTCGAGCATCCCGAGCGCGCCGCACTCGCCGCCGAGGTCCACGCCCGCCCGCCGATGCGCCTCGGCGCGCCGGCCAAGCTCAGCCATCTGGTGATGCTGTCGGGCGAGGCGGCGGCGGCCGACGAGCGCGCCCATCTCGGCCTGCTCGCCGACAGCCTCGATGTCGCCCCGCCGCACCACGCCGCGCGCCAGTTCTTCGCCGACTTCGGCGCCTTCAAGCTGCGCTGGGAGCGCCATACCGAGTTCGCCGCCTGGACCTTCGTGCGCGAAGGCGCGGCGGCGGCGGCGACCCCCGCCTTGGCGGAGGCGTTCGCCGACCTGCCGATCGGCCATGTGCCCGAAGACTGGCTGTCGGCGCTGCCCGGGCAGGTGCTCGCCCACATCGACCTCGCCATGCTCGCGCGCGCCACCTCGCCGCCCACGCCCCAGCAGATCGAGGAGCTGTTCGACCACCCGGTCGGCGGCCTGGTCGGCGACGGCGCGGCGCGCGCCTGGACCGACTTCCGGCTCTACGGCGGCGGCATGCGCATCCTGGTCCACGACCTCAAGCTGACCAGCGGCCGGCGCGGCCGGCTGGTCCAGCGCCTGCTCGAGATCGAGACCTACCGCATGCTGGCGCTGCTCGCCTTCCCGCTGGTGCGCAGCTTTGGTCCGCAGATGACCGAGATCGACGCCCGGCTGGTCGACCTGACCGCGCGCTTGCGCGATGCGGGCGAAAGCGCCACCCCGCGCGCGCTGCTCGACGAGGCGCTCGCGCTCGGCGCCGAGGTCGAGCGTATCTCGGGCGCGACCAGCTATCGCCTCAGTGCAGCGCGGGCTTATCACGAGCTGGTCGAGCGGCGCATCGACGAGCTCGCCGAGCGCCGCAGCGCCCCCGGCGAGACCGGCCTGCAGCCGATCGGCCAGTTCCTGCGCCGGCGGCTGACCCCGGCGATGCGCACCTGCGAGTCGCTGCGCGAGCGCCAGGAGACCGCGGCGCGGCATCTGGAGCGCGCCAGCCACCTGCTGCGCAGCCGCATCGAGCTCGACCTGGCCGAGCAGAACCGCGCGCAGCTCGCGGCGATGAACCGGCGCAGCCGGCTTCAGCTCAGGCTCCAGCAGACGGTCGAAGGGCTGTCGGTGGCGGCGATCACCTATTACGTGGTCGGGCTGGTGGCGATCGTGTTCCGCTCGCTGCCCGAGTCGTGGCTGGTGCTGTCGCCGGAGCGCGCCAGCGGTATCGCGGTGCCGGCGGTGCTGGTGCTGGCGTGGCTGCTGGTGCGTCGGATTCGCAGCCGTCGCAGAAGCGGTTAGCGCAGCCGCGCGAACGCCCGCCGGCACGCTCACGAAGGCGTGATCGGAGACTTGATTTCCGCGGACCTGCGCGGTTATATGCGCCCGCCCCGCGCTGCGCGCCCCAACGGCGGGGAACAGCGTACATTTCGCCCCGCGCCGGGCGAGCGGAAGGCCCTGCCGCTCCGCATCGAGCCGAAGTTTGAGGGACGCTTTCTCATGGCATCGAACAGCTTCGTCATGCGGACGGTCGCGGCGGCGGCGGCCGTGGTGCTGCCGGTCGGGGTCGCCTTGGCCGAGCCGGTGGCGGGCCGGCCGGTGCCGTGGCAGATGGGCTTCCAGCCGCCGGCGAGCCCGGTGATGGAGCAGATCGAGTCGTTTCACGGCCTGCTGCTGGTGATCATCACGCTGATCGCCAGCCTGGTGCTCGGGCTGCTGGTTTACGTGATGATCCGGTTCAACGCCAAGCGCAACCCGACCCCGTCGCGCATCACCCACAACACCGTGATCGAGGTGCTGTGGACGGTGGTCCCGGTGCTGGTCCTGGTGGTGATCGCGATCCCGAGCTTCCGCCTGCTCTACTACGAGCTCGAATTGCCGGACGCGGACATCACGATCAAGACGATCGGCCATCAGTGGTACTGGAGCTACGAGTATCCGGACGAGGGCTTCACCTTCGACGCCTTCATGGTCGAAGACGACAGCCTCGAGGAGGGCCAGCCCAGGCTGCTGACCGCCGACAACCCGCTGGTGGTGCCGGTCGACGCCGTGGTCCGGCTCCAGGTCACCGCCGACGACGTGCTGCACTCCTGGGCGCTGCCGGCGTTCGGGGTCAAGGTCGATGCGGTCGCCGGCCGGCTGAACGAGATCTGGTTCGAGGCCAACCAGACCGGCACCTTCTACGGCCAGTGCTCGGAGCTGTGCGGCACGCTGCACGCGTTCATGCCGATCGAGGTCCACGTGCTGAGCAAGGACGACTACGCCGCCTGGCTGGTGCAGGCGCGCGCGGAGTTCGCGCGCATCGACGGCGAGGATGCGCGCGTGCGCCTGGCCCGAACCGGCGCGCGCTGACCCGGCGGGCGAACACCCAGCGGGAAGATGGACTGATGAGCAATCTCGACGCCGCGGCAGGACACCCGCATCACCCGACCGGCGTGCTGCGCTGGCTGTACTCGACCAACCACAAGGACATCGGCACGATGTACCTGGTGTTCGCCGCGGTCGGCGGGCTGATCGGCGGCACCTTTTCCATGCTGATCCGCTCGGAACTCAGCCTGCCCGGCGTCGGCGTGCTCGGCGACAGCATCACGGATGCGAGCCACGTCTATAACGTGATCATCACCGCCCACGGCCTGATCATGATCTTCTTCATGGTCATGCCGGCAATGATCGGCGGCTTCGGCAACTGGTTCGTGCCGATCATGATCGGGGCGCCGGACATGGCCTTCCCGCGCATGAACAACATCAGCTTCTGGCTGCTGATCCCGTCGTTCATCCTGCTCTTGGGCTCGGCGTTCGTCGACGGCGGCCCGGGCAACGGCGCGGGAACCGGCTGGACCATCTATCCGCCGCTGTCCTCGGCCGGCAGCCACGCCGGCCCGGCGGTCGACATGGCGATCTTCGCGTTGCACCTGGCCGGCGCGTCGTCGATCCTCGGCGCGATCAACTTCATCACCACCATCTTCAACATGCGCGCGCCGGGCATGACGCTTCACCGCATGCCGCTGTTCGTGTGGTCGATCCTGGTGACCGCGTTCCTGCTGCTGCTGACGCTGCCGGTGCTGGCGGGCGCGATCACCATGCTGCTCACCGACCGCAACTTCGGCACTGCCTTCTTCAAGTCCGAGCTGGGCGGCGACCCGGTCTTGTTCCAGCACCTGTTCTGGTTCTTCGGCCACCCTGAGGTCTACATCCTGATCCTGCCCGGGTTCGGCATCATCAGCCAGATCGTGGCGACGTTCTCGAGGAAGCCGATCTTCGGCTATCTGGGCATGGCCTACGCGATGGTCGCGATCGGCGTCGTCGGCTTCGTGGTCTGGGCGCACCACATGTACACGGTCGGCCTCGCCGTCGACACGCGCGCCTACTTCACCGCCGCGACCTTGATCATCGCGGTGCCCACGGGCATCAAGATCTTCAGCTGGATTGCGACCATGTGGGGCGGCTCGATCGAGTTCCGCACGCCGATGCTGTACGCGATCGGGTTCATCTTCCTGTTCACCATCGGCGGGGTGACCGGGGTGGTGCTGGCGAATGCCGGCATCAACATCGCGCTCCACGACACCTACTACGTGGTCGCTCATTTCCATTACGTGTTGTCTCTCGGCGCCGTGTTCGCGGTGTTCGCCGGGTTCTACTATTGGATCGGCAAGATGAGCGGCCGCCAGTACCCGGAGACGCTCGGCAAGATCCAGTTCTGGACCATGTTCATCGGCGTCAACCTGACCTTCTTCCCGATGCACTTCCTGGGGCTGGCCGGCATGCCGCGGCGCTACATCGACTATCCGGACGCGTTCGCGCCGTGGAACATGGTCGCCTCGATCGGCTCGTACGTCTCGGGCGCCTCGGTGCTGCTGTTCATGTACATCGTCTGGCGCACCTTCACAACGGGCGCGCGCTGCGCCGCCAACCCGTGGGGCGAGGGCGCGACCACGCTCGAATGGCGGACGTCCTCGCCGCCGCCGTTCCACACCTACGAGGAGCTGCCGCAGGTCCGCTGATCGGCGGCGCGGCGGGCGGGACAGACCAATGAGCGAGATGTCAAGCGCGATCGGCGAGGCGCCCGCGGCCGGCGCGGGCCCCGCGGACTTCGTCGCCCTGCTCAAGCCGCGGGTGATGTCGCTGGTGTGCTTCACCGGGCTCGCCGGCATGCTGCTCGCGCCGGGATCGCTCCATCCGGTGATCGCGTTCACGGCGCTGCTGTGCATGGCGGTCGGCGCGGGTGCCGCGGCGGCGATCAACATGTGGTGCGACCGCGACATCGACGCGCTGATGGCGCGCACGCGGGCGCGCCCGATCCCGGCCGGGCGCGTGGCCGCGGCCGACGCGCTCGGCTTCGGCGTGACGCTCGCGGTCGGGGCGGTGGCGACGATGGGGCTCGCGGTCAACTGGACGGCGGCGGCGCTGCTGGCGCTGACCATCGCGTTCTACGTGTTCGTCTATACCATGTGGCTCAAGCGGCGGACCCCGCAGAACATCGTCATCGGCGGCGCCGCCGGCGCGCTGCCGCCGGTGATCGGCTGGGCGGCGATGTCGGGCTCGGTCACCCTCGAGCCGATGCTCCTGTTCCTCATCATCTTTCTGTGGACGCCGCCGCACTTCTGGGCGCTGGCGATCCTCAAGGCGGAGGAGTACGGCCGCGCCGGGGTCCCGATGATGCCGAATATCGCCGGCCCGGCTTCGACCCGCCGCCAGATTTTCGTCTATGCACTCGCGGTCGCTGCTTGCGCCTTGCTGCCGGCAGCCCTCGGCTTTGCCGGCATTGCCTACGGCGTTGCCGCCGCTCTGCTCGGCCTGGAATTCTTGCGCCGCGCCTGGCGCCTGCTTCGAGCGGACCGCGATCTGGCCCCCGCGCGCCGGCTTTTCGGCTATTCGATTTTCTATCTCTTCGCCATCTTTGCGGCGCTGTTGATCGAACGCCTGCTCGTGCCGGCAACCGGGGTGGCGTCGTGAAGCCCGAGCGTGTCGAACTCACCGAAAGGGAAAAAAAGGCGCGTTCCGCGCGCAATATCGCGATCGCCCTGGCGCTCGCCGCCTTCGTCATCCTCCTCTATGTCGCCACATGGGCCAAGCTCGGCGCCAATATATTGAACCGGCCGCTTTAGGTGTTTGCGCGATGA
>DASWHU010000373.1:0-1956 GCA_036398035.1 Alphaproteobacteria bacterium
TGCGTGCTCCCTGAGTCGAACCAGACGTCGAGAATGTCGCGCACCCGGTCGTAGTCCTCGGGGTCGTGGCCGGGGCCGAGGAAGTCGGACGCGTCGCCGCTGAACCAGACGTCGGCGCCGCCCGCCGCCACCGCGTTCGCCACGCGCGCGATCACGTCCGCGTCGCGCAGCGGCTCGCCGGTGTGCTTGTGCACGAACACCGTGATCGGCACCCCCCAGGCGCGCTGGCGCGACACGCACCAGTCGGGGCGGGTCTCGATCATCGAGCGGATGCGCTTGTGCCCCGACTCCGGCAGCCAGCGGGTGGCGTCGATCGCGGCCAGCGCCTTGGCGCGCAGGCCGTTGATCTCCATGCTGATGAACCACTGCGGCGTGTTGCGGAAGATCACCGGCTTCTTCGACCGCCACGAATGGGGATAGGAGTGGACGTACTGCTCGCGCGCGAGCAGGCGCCCGCGCTCCTCGAGCGCCGCGGTGATAACGGGGTTGACCTTGTAGACGTGCTCGCCCGCGAACAGCGGCACGTGGTCGTAGAAGCGGCCGTCGTCGCCGACGGTGGCCGGCACCTCGAGGCCGTGGCGGCGGCCAAGCTCGAAGTCGTCCTCGCCGTGCCCGGGCGCGATGTGCACGAAGCCGGTGCCCTGGTCGGTGGCGACGAAGTCGCCGGCCAAGAGCGGCGCCTCGATCCGGTAATGCTCGCCGTAGAGCGGGTGGCGCGCGACGGTGCCGGCGAGATCGTCGCCGCGCAACGTCTGTACGCGCTCGACGCGCGCGAGCCCCGCCTTGGCGCAGACCTGCCCCTCCAACGCGGACGCGAATACCAGCCTGTCGCCGGGCCTCGCCAGCGCGCCCTCGGCAACCGCAACCACCTCGTAGACGCCGTACTCGATATGCGCGCCATAAGCGATGGCGCGGTTGCCCGGGATGGTCCAGGGCGTGGTGGTCCAGATCACCACGTCGGCGCCGCTGAGCGCGGGATCGCTCGCCTCGACCACCGGGAAGCGGACATAGATGGCCGGCGAGGTGATGTCGTGATACTCGACCTCGGCCTCGGCCAGCGCGGTCTTCTCGACCGGCGACCACATCACCGGCTTCGAGCCCTGGTACAGTCCGCCGCCGACCAGGAACTTGCCAAGCTCGCGCACGATCTGAGCCTCGGCCCGGTAGGACATGGTCAGATACCGCCGCTCCCAGTCGGCGAGCACGCCGAGGCGCTGGAACTCCGCCATCTGCACCAGCACCCACTTGTCGGCATAGGCGCGGCACTCGCGCCGGAACTGATCGACCGGGATGTCGTCCTTGCTGCGGCCCGACTTGCGGTAGTCCTGCTCGATCTGCCACTCGATCGGCAGCCCGTGGCAGTCCCAGCCGGGGATGAAGTGGGCGTCCTCGCCGCTCATCTGGCGGGCGCGGTTGACCATGTCCTTGAGGATCTTGTTGAGCGCGTGGCCGATATGGATCGGGCCGTTGGCGTAGGGCGGGCCGTCGTGGAGGATGAACTTCCGGTGCCCCGCCGCCGCCTTGCGCAGCCGGCCCCACAGGTCGATGCGCTGCCAGCGCTCGAGCAGCTCGGGCTCGCGCTCGGGCAGGCCCGCCTTCATCGGGAAGGCGGTGCGCGGCAGGAACAGGGTGTCCTTGTAGTCGGCGGCCACGGGCGTCATCGCATCGCCAAGCTATTGGTTGAAGGCGGTCCGGCCAACGTCGCGCGGCGGGCGCGCGCCGGCAAGCATGAAGCGGGCCTCGCGGCAGTCCTCGGCCATCTGGCGGACCAGCGCGCCGGCGTCCTCGAACCTCTCCTCGGCCCTGATCCAGGTGACGAACGCGACCCTGAGGTAGCGGCCGTAGAGGTCGCCGTCGAAGTCGAACAGGTGCACCTCGAGCACCGGGTCGGCGCCGGCGAAGGTCGGGCGCACGCCGCAGCTCGCCACCGCCGGGTGCCAGTCGGTGTCGGTGTCG
>DASWHU010000374.1:0-3125 GCA_036398035.1 Alphaproteobacteria bacterium
TCAACCTGATCGACTCGCTCGGCTACCGGGGCTGGGTCGGCTGCGAGTACCGTCCCGCCGGGGCGACCGCCGACGGCCTGGCCTGGGCCTTCGACTACGGCATCAGCGGCCACGGCGGAGGCTAGAGCGGGATGATATTAAGTCGGAACCCTGAGCCTGTTTTGGTCGTCACCCCGGACTCCGCGAAGCGGATATCCCGGGTCCATACACCCGTGCAAGCGGCGGGATTGACCCCGGCTCGCGGCGCTGCGCGCCTTGGCCGGGGTGACGGGTGATGGATGCCCATGTTTCAAATCATCAGGCTCTCGCCCACGCGTCGGCTTGAAGCAGATTGCGCCTGTGCCATCGGCGATATTAGGTTTGCCCCTGGCCGCCCGCTGGAGGGAAGGGTTCGGGCTCGGCCGACGGCAAGGGGGGAGGCACGCGCGAGTTGGCACTGACTGCGCGGGACGTCGAGGAATTGAGCCGCGACCGGGGGCCGACGGCGCGCCGGCGCGTGATCGGCGAGGTCGGCCGCGCCTACGCCAACGGCGCGCTGTCGCCGCGGGCGCGGCGCGAGGCGTTGGCGATCGCCCGGGTGGTGCTCGATGACGTCGAGGTGGTGGTGCGCCAGGCGATGGCCGAGGCCCTGTGCCGCGCCCCGGACCTGCCGCGCGACCTCGCGCTTGCGCTCGCCAAGGACGTGTTCGAGGTGGCGCGCCCGATCCTGGAGATATCGCGGGCGCTGAGCGATGACGACCTGATCGAGTTGATCCGCGACCCGGTCTCACGGGCGCTGCGCGCGCGGCTCGGGCTGTCGGGCGAGGACGCGCTCGCCGTCGAGGCCGAGCGCCGGCGCATCGCCGTGGCCCGGCGCCAGACGGTGAGCGAGCGCGTGGCGCAGGCGCTGATCGAGGAGGGCACCGCGACGGTGGCGGCGACCGTGCTCGCCAACCGGGGCGCGACGATCGGCGAGCCGGCGATACACCTGGCGGTCAAACGGTTCGGCACCGACCAGGGCGTACAGTCGGCGCTGGTCGACCGGGCGACGTTGCCGGTCACCGTCGTCGAGCGGCTGATGTACCTGGTCTCGGAGGGGCTGCGCGCGAGCTTGGAGCAGCGGCACACCGTTTCGCCGCGCGTGCTCGCCGCCATCGCCCGCCAGGTGCGCGAGAAGGCGACCCTCGACTTGCTGAAGGGCGACGACGGCGAGGTGCGCGGCGACCGCCTGGTGGCGGGCCTGGAGCGCCAGGGCCGGCTGACCCCGACCCTGATCCTGCGCGCGGTCTGCACCGGCAAGATCCAGTTCGCAGAGTCCGCGCTGGCCCAGGTCACCGACCTGCCGATCGACGCCGTGCGCAGCCGGCTGCGCCACGGCTCTGCGCTCGACGTCAGGGACCTGGCGCGGCGCGCGGGCTTGCCGGCGCATTTCGCGCCCGTGATCGAATCCCTGTTCCGGCGCGCCTACGTGTTGTGCGGCGATCCCTCGGCCGGGTCGCGCCAGTGGTTCACCGAGCAGATGACGCTGGCGCTGGTCGAGACGGTGGGCAGGGACGCCGAACGGACTCGCGACGCCGGCGCGGACGAGCTCGACTACGTCCTGGCCGAGCTTGAGCGGACGCGCGCCAAGGAGGCCGCGGCGCGCTGAGCGCTCAGCGCTCGAAACGGCGGATCACCCGGCCGGGCAGCGGCGCGCCCGCGGCCGGGCCGTCGCCGGCGGCGACGCGGGCGCCGTTGACCCACACCCCGTGCAGCCCCTCGGCCGCGCATACCAGCCGGCTTGCGCCGGCCGGCAGATCGTGCACGCGCCGGTTGGCGGTGCGCGCGATCGTCGCCGGGTCGAACAGCATCAGGTCGGCATGGGCGCCGACCGCCAGCCGGCCGCGGTCCGGGATCCGGTAGATCGCCGCCTGGCGCGCCGTGAGCTGGTGGACCGCGGCCTCGAGCGGCATCAGCGCGCGCTCGCGCACCCAGTGGCCGTAGAGGTGGAGCCCGAAGCCGGCGTCGCAGAAGAAGGTGAGGTGCGCGCCGGCATCGGACAGCGCGATGGTGCTGTGCGGGTCGGCGAGCAGCCGGGCGACCGCGTCCTCGTCGGAATTGAGCAGCAGCGAGCTGAACACGGTCTCGAGCCGCTCCGCCAGCCCGAGGTCGAGGAACCGGTCGAGCGGATGCTCCCCGGCCTCGGCGGCGAGGCTCGCCACGTCGCGGCCCTCGAGCGCGGCATGGGCGGGGTCGGCCGCCCGGGCGACGAAGATGCGGCTCCAGTCGCCGGTGAACGCGCGCAGTCCCTGCGCCCGGTCGAGCTCGGCCTTCATCGCCGTGCGGAAGGCGCCATCGGCGTAGACCCTCGCCAGGGCCTCGCCCTTGGCCTTCATCGCCGGCCGCCAGGCGCGGTAGCTTTCCATCAGGTACGGGTTGCGCAAAGTGAAGTCCATGGTCAGCGGACAGCACGAGACTTGGCCGTAGAGCTCGTGCCCGCGCGCCTGCGCCGCGGCGATGGCGTCGAACTCCGCGAACGCCGCATCGGGGCGGGTATGATCGTGCAACAGCGCCGCCACCACCACCGGCCGGCCGGTTTGCGCGGCGAGCGATTCGAGGAACGGCATGGTCGTGCGGCTGCCCCTGGTGAGCATGAAGGTGCCCCCGCCGCTTTCGCCCATGGCGCCAACCAGCGCCGCGAGCTCGCCGTCCTCGGCCAGCAGCGAGGGCATCGGCACGCCGCCCTCGCCGTTGTGCCCCTCGAAGGTCGAGGTGGCGAAGCCGACCGCGCCGTCGGCCATCGCGCCGCGCACCAGCGTCGCCATCGCGGCCACCTCCTCGGCGCGCGCCGCGCGCTCGTTGGCGGCCTCGCCCATCACCCAGGTGCGGATCGCGGAATGGCCGCAGAACGCCGCCACGTTCGGGCCGACGCCGCGGCCCTCGAGCAGCGCCAGATATTCGGGGAAGGTCTCGAAACCCCAGCGCATGCCGGCGCGCAGCGCCTCGAGCGACATGCCCTCGACGTTGCACAGGTTGCGCATCATGGCGTCGCGGTCGCGCGCGCGGCAGGGGGCGACGGCAAAGCCGCAATTGCCGATGATCACCGTGGTGACGCCGAGCGCCGGCGAGGGCTGCGCCCACCCGTCCCAGGTCAGCTGGGCGTCGTA
>DASWHU010000375.1:0-2338 GCA_036398035.1 Alphaproteobacteria bacterium
TCGAGCAGGGCGAGGTGCAGCTCGCCGACCCGGTGGCGAAGTTCCTGCCCGCCTTCGCCGACATGCAGGTGAGCGTGGTCGAGACCGACCGCTTCGGCAAGGTCACCAACACGCTGGTGCCCGCGGCGCGGCCGATGACGGTCCAGGACCTGCTGCGCCACACCTCGGGCCTGGTCTACGGCCAGCTCACCGGCAACGCCCCGGTGCGGGAGGCTTACCAGGAGGCCGGCGTCTACAGCCCCGAGGACCGGGGCCTTGCCATCTACCGCGACCTGGCGCCCGAGGACGAGGTCGCGCGGCTGGCTAAGGCGCCGCTCGCGCATCATCCCGGCACGGTGTGGGAGTACGGCCTGGCCACCGACGTGCTCGGCCGCCTGGTCGAGGCGGCGTCCGGCATGCGCCTCGCCGACTTCCTCCACGAGCGCCTGTTCGTGCCGCTCGGCATGGCCGACACCGGCTTCTGGGTGCCCGCGGACAAGCAGGCGCGCATCGCCGATCCGTTCGCGACCGATCCGGCCACCGGCGTGCCCAACCAGCTGCTCGATCCGACCGTGGTGCCGGCCAACGACTCGGGCGGCGCGGGCGGGGTGTCGACCGCGGGCGACTACCTGCGTTTCGCCCAGATGCTGCTCGACGGCGGGGCGCTCGACGGCACCCGGATCCTGAGCCGGACAACGGTTGCCCTGATGGCCTCGGACCATCTCGGCCCCGACGTCGACACCCCGCTGGGCCCGGGCCAGCTTTTGCTCGGCTCGCCCGGCTACACCTTCGGCCTCGGCTTCTCGGTGCGCACCGGCGCCGGCATCGCCACGGTGCCGGGCTCCGCGGGCGAGTTCATGTGGGCGGGCTACGCCGGCACCTATTTCTGGATCGACCCGGGCGAGCAGCTGGTCGGGGTGATGATGACCCAGGCGCCGGGGCCGAGCCGCGCCTCTTACCGCCGGCTGATCAAGCAGCTCACCTACCAGGCGATCGTCGATTGACCCCAAGCGGCCTCCGGCGCCTGGTCGCGGCAGCGGGGCTGCTCGGCCTCGGCGCCTGCGGCTGGGCGCCGCCGGCCGAGGTAAGCGGCGCGCTCGCGCTCGCCCGCATCGCCGAGCATCAGGCGCGCCTAGGCGATGCCGCCGGCGCGGACCGGGCTCTTGCGCGCGCCTTGCAGGTGGCGGAGTCGCGCCAGGAACAGAAGGACCGGGATGCGGTCAGGTTCGCGGTTGCGGTCGCCGAGGCGCGAATCGGGCGGCTTGCCGAGGCAAGCAATGTCGCGGCCACGATCGCCGAGCCCGGCGCCCGCATCGCCGCCGTGCTCGCGGTCGGCGCGATCGCGCTCGAGGGCGGCGGCAGCGAGGCCGCCGCAGAGGCGCTCGCCGCGGCGCGGACGGTCGTCGACTCCCGCCCCGATTGGGCCGACGACGAGATCCTGCGCGCCCTCGATCAGATCGCGCTGTTCCAGGCGGCGATGGGCGATGCCGCAGGGGCCTTGGCGACCGCGGGACGAGCCTCGGCATCGGCCGAGTCGGACCCGGCGGCGGTGCTGTGGCTGCGCGCCATGATCGCGCTGATCGCGGTCGAGACCGCGGGCGAGCCGGCGGCACTGGCGATCCTTGCAGGCATCGAACGGGATGCGGCCGCGGTCGAGGCGCGGGGCGAGCGCGAGGAGATCGCGGCGGCGCTCGCCGGAGTGCGCGCGCGCGCGGCCGACATCGACGGCGCTCTCGAGGCCGCGACGGCGACGCCGGTGCTCGAGGCGCGCGCCGCGAGCCTCGCCTACGTCGCCGCGGCACGGGCGGCACGCGGGGACGCCGCAGGCGCGCAAGCCACGGCGGGCGAGGCGTATCGGACCTATCTCCAGCGCCCGTCGGCGGGGGCGTGGTTCGCCGACGCGGCCGAAGGCATGGCGCCGGACGCGGGCGCGGTGGTCGATGGCGTCGATGGCGAAGGCGCGTTCGCCGCGGCCGGCATCGGCGTCGGCGAGGTCGTCGTCCAATTCGACGGCATCGACGTCGGCTCGGCCGATCAGCTCGAAGAGCTGGTCGGGTCAAGGCCGGCCGGAACCCCGATCGAGGTCGCGGTCGCGAGCGATGCGGGGACGCGCCTTGTGCGCGTCGTCCTGGGTCGGGCGGACGCGGCCGAGCAGCCGACATTGTCCGTGCTCGCGGCCGCGCGCGCGGCGAGCGGAGACGTGGCCGGAGCGGTCGCGACCGCCGACCGGATCGCCGATTCGGGTGACCGGATCGCGACCCATTCCATGGTCGCGGCCATGCGGGCTTCAGCCGGCGACGGGCCCGGCGCGACAGTCGCGGCCGATGCCGCCTGCGCCAATGCCGAGCGCCTCGATGCA